>NZ_MDGR01000007.1:300000-557500 GCF_002742335.1 Reichenbachiella sp. 5M10
AGAGACGTATACCTTACAGCCTATAGATTACGTCGGAGAGACTCCTCTCGAAACGGGCAGTTACACGTATCAAATCGATGTGAATGATACCGGAGATCGATATGCTGGGTTAAGGTTGACTTTGGTCGAAGAATAAGGTGATGTGACGATCGAGTCTCTTAGATGAATGTAGTGATGTCAGCTGTGGCTTGACGTATAACTTGCGCAGGCTCTTGGTTGAATCCGTTTGGGTTTCAAGAGGGGTACATTGGGTTGATTGGGAATAATTTTTACCTTTACGACCGTTAACCAACCAACCAGGATCAACCTATGTATTATGCTGACAAAGAGCAAAGCTCGAACGCAAGCCTAAGATCTGAGTCGGGTCTTAGCGATCGAGAAAGAGAAGTACTCAAAAAAGTAGCTGAAGAGAATGCGCGAAGAAGAGCTTCGGAAGCTCCCGTAGAAACTCAGATTGAACAATTCCTTGCAGAGGATGTACACACCCTAGAAAATCTCGTAGGGTCTGGCGCAGGAGCAACGACAGTAGAGCCAGAAAGCCAAAAAGCGCCGAGACGCACAGAAGCGGATCTTCAAAAAGAAGCTTCCAAACAAGCCGTCGAAAGAGCAGGGGCTGACAAGCACTATTCTAAACTAAAAAGAGATACACTATTCAAACATGGAAAGGCGCACCCAAACCTCAAACAAGCCTTTAGAGATTTTGAAGCTGAGATGTGGAGTGCCGGGTATGAAGTCGGCACGAGAGGTTTCGTGGATGCATTGGAAGCCGAATTCATAGGCCTCAAGTGGGGTGTCATCGTCAGAGGAGAAGTGTTCGGAGAGTACACCGGGTCGGAGGCCTCTCTCAAAAGTGATGCAGAATCCAAGCAAGTCAAGAACAAAAACACACAAATCACTGCAGGTGTAGGTGCTGGTTCGGCTAAGAACCTCAAGGCTGACGTACTCATTATCCAAAAAGCCTTGCTCAATCTAGGAATACTGTCTGAGACCGCATTTGTAGAGGAAAGTACCTCGGTCAACAATACTCCTACTCCCTCGGTAGAAAAGGAGAAAATCAAAAAGACAATCGCTGCGATCACACGGTTTCAAGAGGAGGTGCTTCATTGGAAAAGCTCAGATGGAAACATCTCTGGTCCCAATAGTGCTACTTTGAAAGAGATGGTGGCAGAGCGCATGGATTGTGATCTTGTACAAAAGAAGCTCGCCGCGTACCCCGCTCTCAAAGCCAAAAGGGAAGCCGATCAGAAAAAAGAGGAGGAGAAAAAGGTAGCCGCTGCAGAAGCCAAGCACAAAGCGGAGCAAGAGGCCGAAAGGATCAAATGCATAGAACAAGAAGCTGCTACAGTTGACAATGTCAGACGGTTTATCGAAAAATACCCTGATACTATCCAACTAGCCAAGGCGCTGAAAGAGTACGTGCTGATCAATCCTAAATTCGTCATGGCACTCCTCCAGGAGTCAGGCAGAATGGACAGAGACAACGTGGTGTATGCCCTGATGAAACGGATGACAGATGCAGAACTGGCCAGTGTCGAGGATGATCTTTTGGTGCAGATGCAGTCAGCTCTAGAGGCTTGGCTCGTATCGATGAGTGACTATAGCAAGGAGATAGGGAGGTTGAAGAAATTTACGAGTAGTGAAAGAGAAGAAGGGAAAAATGATTTGGATCGACTAATGTCTCAAGAAAGGCTTGAGCCTGAACAAATAGCTGAAGTAAGAAAACTAGTAGCCAAATTACCCAAAAAAGGTCAAGCTAAATATTACATTGAGTTGCAATCTAAAGTCAACTATAAGAATCAACGAAATAATGAGTCTGATGCAACGGAAAGTGATGAGAAGAAACATGATTGGATAAACTCTAATAGTACTGCAGGGGACATCATGTGTAATTTAACTAGTGTAGCTATGGCATTAGAATATTTGGGGGTCAGTAATCCAGAACCCGAAATTCAATTTGAGGATTATTTAGAAGGTAAACGCATAGAGGATTTTCCAGGTTTGCCAAGAACAAAGGACCTTACTTGGTCAAAGCTAGCATCTAGTCTTGGTGTTACATCTCAGACAATTAATGTGGGTTCGAATAAAGAGGATGTTTTAAGGTCTAAATTGGAGGGGGAATTGAAAGAAGGGGCAGGGATAGTTTTATCTGCTTTTTCATACAAATCGAGTAAGGGGCACATTGTAAGGTTACAGGGGATAGAGTTTGAGGGGTTGAGAGTTGATGATCCATATGGTAAGGTGAGTGATCACTTAGGCGATAGAGAATCAGGTTTAAGCGGGTATTATAAAAAGGGTGAGGGAGCATATGATAATAGAAATTCTAAATCTACAGAATCAGGTGTGGGAGAAGATAATTTGTGGAAATGGGAGGATTTGCTAAAAACAGAAATCAAGTATGCAGTAGTTTTTAAAAAACAATATTAATATGAAACATAAATCAATTGTATTTTTTCTTTTGTTAATCTGCTTTGGGTGCGAACCTGTGAAAAAGGAGAATATCATTCCAGTAGGTACCTTCTTTGATGTTCAAAATAAAGAGGGCTTTCAATCAGTTGAGATTAGCACATCATCTTATAAAGTAACTGACAGTAATTCTAAATTGTCATTTTGGTATTTTGATACATATGACCTTTTAGGTAAAATAAGCTTTGATGATGATACGTCTATTTTAGTCTTATCCATTAGTAATACAATATTTGCAGTACTCGTAGATTCTGATGAAAATATACTTGATGAACTAGTACTGTCCGAGATTGGTGACCCGTATGTATATACGAAAACGACATATGAACTTGGGGAGCAATTCAAGGTGGTGGTTGATTATGAATGTGGAACAGATTATTTGACCTACATAGTTATTGATGGTAAATTCAAGAAATCTGAAGACAAGCATGTTGAAAAGGAATGTGAAGCACCTTAAAAGTTGGGGGATTTGTGAAAACGACCATGGTATATTCAATATGCTAGTTGAAACGGAGTTTATTTCCTAAATGCCCCAGTACAAAGATCAATTAGATAGACTCGTGATTGTCCCTGAGTTGCCTCAGCGGATTGTTAGCTTAGTGCCATCGTTGACTGAGCTGCTGTACGACCTAGGGATGGGAGACCGAGTAGTAGGCCTCACCAAGTTTTGTGTACACCCCGATGCGTGGTGGAGATCCAAGACGCGCGTAGGTGGCACGAAGCAGCTGAAGCATGCTGTGATTGCCTCACTAGCGCCCGATCTCATCCTCGCCAACAAGGAAGAAAATATACGAGAGGATGTAGAGGCACTGATGCCACACTACCCTGTCTGGGTGAGTGATGTCCATGACCTGTCAGAGGCACTCGAGATGATCCGGTCTGTGGGCGAACTCACAGAGAGTCAGTCTCGGGCGAGGGCACTGGCAGATGAGATCGAGGCATCTTTCGAGGCTCTGACTCAGACTAAGCCGCAGCGTGTGCTTTACCTGATTTGGCAGGAGCCATGGATGAGTGCTGGGCGAGGCACTTTCATCGATGACATGTTGCAGCGCTCCGGCTATGTCAACGCCGTGACCGCTACACGCTACCCTGTCATGACGGACGAGGAGATCGTTGCACTTCGGCCCGAGATCGTGATGCTCTCTTCAGAACCTTTCCCTTTTCAGGAAAAGCATCTGGAGCGCATGCAAGCTTTGCTGCCCAATAGTCGCGTGCTGCTCGTCGATGGGGAGATGTACAGTTGGTACGGGAGTCGGTTGCGTTTGAGTGCAGCCTATTTCGAATCGATAGTTTCTGGACACTAGCGAGCAGGGGTGAAACGAGACTTTTTTGCACGAAGGCTTTCTCTTGGTTTTGTTTCTTGGAGGAGAAATCTTAAGTTGTATATCAAACAAAATAAGGCCCCCTATCGACCTGACATGAAATCCCTTTTTGCTTGTATAGTACTTGTGTTTGCGATCCAAAATGTATGGGCGCAGCAAGAAGAACCAGTGGTCAGTGATAGTATACAGGCGCAGGTAGATATTTTGGACGTGGTATTCAAGAAGCGCCGTGATAGTGTCAACCAAGCCAAGTTGCAGGAAGAGAAGAAGGTGTATTTTTCGCTGATGCCTCTGTCGTCCGGATCAGGAGGTCCCAACATCGCTATTTCTGTGGTCAATGCCTCCTTTCATTTGGGCAATGCCGAGGATACCAAGTTTTCGAATGTCACGCTATATCCTTCGACAAATCTACGTACGTATTTTCACCTCAAGGCCATCCCCAACCTCTGGCTTGCTAGCAACAACTGGAACATACCAGGCAAGTTGGAGTTTACACAGGATGCACAGGATAACTATGGTTTGGGAGCAAATACCTCTGAAGACAGTTTGTTTGTGATCAAGTACAAATTGAGCCGAGCCCATGTCTCCTTCAACAAGCGTCTGGTGAATCACGTGTATCTGGGTGGAGGCTATGCCTTGGATTATTATTATGACATTCGGGAGGAGTCTGAGGCAGATCGTCAGACCGATTTTGATTTGTACCCTTACGGGACGGAGGGCACGAGTATATCGTCAGGGTTGACTGTTGATATGCTGATCGACAGCCGGGTCAACCCGATCAATCCACTCGAAGGCGTATATGTCAACCTGACGCTAAGGGTCAACCCTACTTGGATGGGTAGTGACGATTTGTGGTACTCGATGTATTTGGATACACGCAAGTACATCAATTTTAGTCAAGAGAAACATCGTGTGTTGGCATTTTGGGGATTGTACTGGGCGACCTATGGAGAGGTGCCCTATCTCGAAATGCCTGCAAGTGGCATGGATTTTTTTGGATGGACGGGACGTGGGTACCATAGGGCACGATTCAGGGGGAGGCAGATGGTATATACGGAGGCGGAGTTTCGCTTTGACTTCACTCCAAATGGCCTGTTTGGAGGTGTGGTGTTTGCCAACATGCAGAGTGAATTGGAGGAAGCAAGCCAGGCATTTGAATACATCAAACCTGCCGTAGGCACGGGGATAAGGTTGAAGTTCAACAAGTTTTCTGACTCGAATCTGACCTTTGATATGGGGTATGGAGACGGATTCAATTGGTACCTCGGGCTTAACGAGGTGTTTTAGCGTCAATTTTGGCTCATGAAAAAGCCAGCTCGTAGAAGACGAGCTGGCTTTTTGTCTCTTGGGAGGCGGATTAGTTTACTTTTTCAAAGTCTTTGACACCAGCATACTGCGGCTCGATGACCCATTTTCCAGTTTTGTCGATGTAGCCCCAGAGTCCATCTTTCTTGGCAGCCGCAAAACCGTTTTTGAAGTGTCTTGCCCCTTCGAATTGCGGCTCAATGACCCATTGACCTGATTCATCGAAGAACCCGAATTGGTCATCTTTCCTTCCGAGCGCTAGCCCGTCATTGAAATCTTCCCACTTGCTGGTATCTTCTATACGGATGACATCACCAGATCTGTTGGTGTATCCCCATTGGTCATCTATTTTGATGCGTGCTATGTCGTTGGTTGGGTCAAAGCTTTTAGCTGTTTGGAATTTGGGTTCTATGACCCACTTCCCGGATTGATCTATGAACCCGAGGAGCTCATTGTCTCCACGTGCCCAAGCTAGATCTGTGGTGAAGTAGCCTACAGCCATGTACATGGCAGGGATGGCGACTTGTCCTGAAGAGTCGATAAAGCCCCATTTTTTGTCGGCGGTGCGAAAAGGAGCCAGACCGTTGACAAAATCATTGACTTCTATGATGTCGGGGATGTCGATCAGCGACGATGATCCGTCTGTGCTGAGGAGGTAGAACTTCTCCCCTTTTTGTCCCACAGATTTTCCATTATTGAATGCAATGACTTTGTCGTACTCTAAATCGATGGCGACTTTTCCTTCGGTATTGAGAAAGCCCCACTTGTCGTCCCGATGCACAGCGAGCATGCCGTCCTGGAAGCCTTTCATGCCAAACCCAAATAATTCTAGGATTTTGTATCCGTTGATGTCACTGGGGATGACTTCTCCTTCGAGGTTGATGATTTTGAAATAGGGACGGACGTAGTAGAGCGCCAGACCTTCTTCAGAAAACGCGGTGCACTTGCGGTAGTTGTCCTCTAGGATCATTTCGCCAGAGCTGGCAACATACCCCCAGTTTTTGGAGCCTGTTGGTTTGACTTGTGCGACATAGGTTTGGGCGAAGGATTGTATGGATAGCAACAAGACCGTGCCCAGAGTGAGTACTCTTTTCATAATAGGTGGATTTAAGTTGATTGTTAGAATTGTACAATTTAATAGTTGTATCATCCTTAATACGCTGGCAAGGATAAGAAATTATTGCTAAGACACAAAATTGTCTTGTGTCAGCTTTCTTTTCTGAGTTCTTCCATGTCGGCCATGATTTCGTCGAGTTTTCGGAGTAGTCGACCGTAGACGATATTGAGATCTAGGGTATAGATTTTGCCACCTAGGGCAAACATCGCTGCGCAGATGAGTACCAACCCAGCCAAGAAGAGCGTAGGGACGCCATAGGTCAAGTGTAGATCGGGAAAGGAAACCAATAGCTTTTGGGTCAGTTTCGTACCCATGGGTACGCCATGGAAGTCCAAGAACCACATGCCTGCAAGCATCGATGAGAAGATCATAGGATAGAGGATACGGGAGAGGCGGGCATTGATGCGGATCTGCTTTTGGAGCCATTCGTGAAATGAACGGAGGTATTCGTAGCTGTTGGTACTCTTGTCTAGGTCTCCGAGTGATTGACTCAGCCGATAGTTGACGAAAACAGTAAGGTTGATAATGATGAAAAAAGGGACTCCCATATAAGGCATGCCTAGGGCAAAGCTCATCGGTAGCATGATCATCGCGAGGATCATTAGGCCCCATAGGTTGAGCTTGAACATATGTTTGAACTTCTCCACGATGTCTTGTGACTTTTGGTTGTAGAGATTGTTGAGTTTGGGAGCGATGAGTGCATGGCTATCCACAAAACCATTTTTCCAGATTGTTTCAATTGACTTTTCCATCCAATAGTGTTTTTAAACGTTCTTTGATTCGACTGATTCTTACGCCTATGTTGTTGGCATTGGTGCCGATGATGTCGGCGATTTCTTGGTAGGATTTCTCCTCTAAGTAGAGCAGTATGACGGCTCGGTCTACTTCCGAAAGTCGACGTATAGCATCATAGAGGGCGTTGAGAGACTCGTCAGCAAAAGCTCGACTGTCCTCTGTGACGATGTCTGGCAGGTAGTCCGAGGCAAAGTACTGCCCATTTTTCTTTTTCTTCTTGAGTAGAGTCAGACAGACATTGAGTGAGATGCGGTATACCCAGGTCGACCATTCGGATTGTTCGCGAAAATTGTCTCTGCTCCGCCAGATTTGCAACGAGACCTCTTGGTAGTAATCCTCAAAATCTTCCTGTGTATTGGTATAGGCTCGGCAGATTTTGATGATGATTGCCGCATAAGGCAATATGTACGAAGTGTAAAAATCACTACTCATTCAAGTTTTTCTTGTTTAGTGGCCAAAACCATGAATCATTACAGGGGCTTGAAAATTAATTTGATTTTTTGTACAGTTGCGATCGGATGAGTTTGCATATTGTGTCTTTAAAACCCAATGAGGGTAGTTGTAAGATAATGGCTTGTCGGTGGAATAGAAATGGTACGAGCAGGGATTAAAATTTGGATGTGGGTGCTTTTGGCTGGGTGGTCTACCCTAGGGAGAGCAGTAGATACAGCGGATTGGATGGAGCGAGGAGACTCTTGTGCTGTAGCTTTGGATTATGCTTGTGCGATTCAGCTATACGAAGAAGGTGCAAAGCAACTGGGTTTTGGTGATTCGAGTGGGCTGTATGCGACGTTTCAAAACCGCCTAGGGAAAGTGCACTACGATCAGGGGCATTTTCAGCAAGCCTATGCATACTATCAGTTGGCATTGGCTCAAGCGGATTCCTTTGGGGTGTCTCATGAGAAAGCGGAAGCCCTGCAAGGGATGTCTCATATCCTTTGGCGCTATGGCGACAATGTCAAATCCATCCAATTGATTGTGGAGAGTATGGCCCTTTTCAGGGACTTGAGAGACACAGCCTCTGTAATTACCGCTTCGCATATCTTGGCAGGGATCTATGTGAGTACAGGAGAGGTCGATGAGGCCAAAGAGATTTATCAGCGTGCATTGTCCATGGCTGAGGCTAGCCGGGACTCACTGGGTATGGCCAGTAGCTACGAGTATTTGGGAGTGGTGTATTTTTTTAAAGAAGAGTATGCCGCGGCAATTGCTGCGTATGAGCAATCCTTGCAGATGAATTTGCGCCTGGGGCAGGAGATAGATGCAGGAGTGACCTATGCCAATATCGGGGAGGCATATAATTATCTGCAGCAATACGATCAAGCCCTTGTGTATTTCAAAAAATCTGAGGCTGTGCTGGGAGCGCATGGCTTCAACTCGGGACTTATCTTTGTTTGTTACAGTAGAGGATTGACACATATGGAGCGCGACGAATATGCTTTGGCACTGAAGTACTATCAGCGGAGTTTGGCTCTCATAGCCGAGACAGGGGAGGCTCGAGAAAAACCACGTGTCCTCCAACTGATGGCTGATTGCTATGCCAGACAGGGGAGATACCAAGACGCCTATCACTATCACGAGCGATATGCTGAGGTACATGATTCTTTGCTCAGTGTCAACCGAAGTATCGAACTCTTGGACATCATGGGCAAGTACGAGTTGGAGGAAAAGGAGAAGG
Organism: Reichenbachiella sp. 5M10; assembly: GCF_002742335.1. Classification (NCBI taxonomy): domain Bacteria; kingdom Pseudomonadati; phylum Bacteroidota; class Cytophagia; order Cytophagales; family Reichenbachiellaceae; genus Reichenbachiella; species Reichenbachiella sp. 5M10. Next base: position 308,681 of record NZ_MDGR01000007.1, read on the forward strand.
AAAATGAACTGCTGACCAAAGAGAATGAATGGAAGCAGCAGGAACTGGCACACCAAGAGGCGGTGATCAAGCAGCATTACTTCTTTGGGGCAGTGTTGTTCATACTCTTACTGATTGCTCTGGTGTTGGCTGTCAAACTGTATCAAATCAAAATACTCCTCACTCATGCAGATCGAACCAAAAACAAACTTTTTGGTTTTGTAGCGCATGATTTGAAAGCGCCAGTGGCCAATATTCAGATGTTGATAGACATGATCAAGCCCGAGCTATCACAAGAATCAGAAGAAGTACAGGAACTTTTCGAGGAACTCAACAATGCCTCGCATTCGGTGAGTCTTTTGTTGAACGATCTTTTGTCTTGGTCGATCTCTCAGCAAGAAGGCTTTCGGTTTACTCCGAGTGCTTTGGTGCTCAAGGATGCCGCGGCGTATTGTATAGAATTGTTTCAAGATCAGCTTGAGTACAAACGGCTCAAGATTGATGATCAATTGTCTGCCGAAACACGTGTGTGGATGGATGATAGAGCCTTGTTGGCAATTCTTCGCAATCTGCTTTCCAATGCCATCAAGTTTTCCCATGCAGAGGGGGTGATTGTCTTTTCGGCCAGCTCATCCGGTGGGCGTGTGACCTTTGCCATGGAGGATCATGGTGTTGGGATGTCACAGGAGCAAGTGGACAAAATCCTCTATACCCAAGAGTTCGTCTCTCGTCGAGGTACGGCCAACGAAAAAGGGAGCGGTTTGGGACTTAATTTGGTCAAGGAATTCGTAGAAAAGTCCAAGGGGAAGTTTTGGATAGATAGCAAATTAGGAGAGGGGACCAAGATTTCTATTCGGCTAGATGCTGCGAGTATTCAACGCTAGTGCTCCACATTTCCAAATCACTCAGTTTTTAGTTTGGGGCCAGTCAAAAACAAAGAGGTTGAGCGAAGCAGTCTACCTGCCCAAATCTCGTAGCATACCGAAGTGTCCAGCTACTGCCGATCTAAAACTCGGAAAGCTGTAGTAGGGCAATTGGTATTCACTGGCAGTTTGCTCTACGATTTTGGCGATAGCCGGATAGTGTACATGACATACATCAGGGAAGAGATGATGCTCAATCTGGAAATTGAGTCCACCGACGAACCAAGTCAATATTTTGTTTTTCATTCCATAGTTGGAGGTCGTCAGGACCTGATGTGATGCCCAGCACGTATCCAAATCATTGGATTCGGCTTTGATGAAACTGGCATTGGGGACCACATGAGCGGTCTGGAATATCAAAGCCAGCATGATGCCAGTCACCGCATGGGATACCAATATCATGAGGATAGTCTGGCCAACGGGGATGTTGATCAAATAGATCGGAAGGATCAAGAACACCGCGTAGTACATGAGCTTTCGTCCGAGGATTCCAGCAAATTCTTTTCTAAACTCTGCCCCCTTTTTGATCAATCCCATCTGTCGGTACTCGAATGCTTTGACAAAATCCTTGGTAGTGATCCACTCGAGCAAGGGGACGCAGTAGAATATCGGCGCATAGAGATGCTGAAAGCGGTGAAACCATCGCTTGGGCTGATGTTCTGAAAACCGGAAAAAGAATCTTGGAAGGATGTCCTCATCGGTATCTTCGATGTTGGTATAGGTGTGGTGGATGACGTTGTGTTGGATTTTCCAGATGAGGCGATCTACTCCGACGAGAGCTGCCGAAAACGACATGATGGCATTGTAACTCTTATTTTTAGAATAAGCTCCATGGATCGAGTCATGCATGACTGCTGTCCCAATGAAAGCCTTGCCCAATCCCATGATGACCCAAAGAGCCATGAGCAAATAGAGGTTGGTAAAGCCTGCAAAAAGTAAAACAAAATAAGGGGTCAAGTAGATGGCAAAGAGTACGATGGATTTGATGACCATGTGTTGATTGGCATTTTTTTCGATTTGATTGTCGTTGAAATACCCATTGACACGTGATCGAAGTGTGTTCCAAAAATCGTCCTTTTGCTTACTTTTAAATTTGTATTTGATCATACTGATTTCCCTGCTACACTCCCGCGCCCAGAATTTTTTAAAGATTTGACAATACGAATTAGTCAGTGAAATGGATTGAGATAGAGTCTTTCTCTCAAAGATTGGTACTACAAGAATAATCAAATATCCTCGAAGCATCAAACAATTGTCTGCCCATTGCAAAGATTAAATCTCTGAACGTCTGTTCATAAAGCGTGCCGAAATCATAGGATCATGAAAATTGCGGCGACAGCTGTCATGATGATAATGAACCAACGAAAATTTCGGTCTGATATTTTTTGGATGACTTTGATTCCGAGATATGCCCCAAGAGCAATGAAGGGAATCAATATCAGATCGAGCAAGAAAGAGTCCCATGTAATGGTGTGCCAGACCCAGATGTGGAAGGGAACCTTGAAGAGGTTGACGCAGAGAAAGAACCAAGCAGCTGTGCCGATGAATTGGTTCTTGGGGAGACGCATGGAGAGGAGATAGAGCGCCATTGCACTGCCGGCGAGATTGCCAACCATGGTGGTGAACCCTGCCACAATACCCATCATCGCCGCAAACCAGAGGTAGTCAGGGATGCTTTCTTTGTCGGCTCGCTCCATCCATAGCATCACCACCAAACTCAAGAAGATGATGATCCCCATGATTAGACGAAACATGTCGTCATCGATGGTTTGACCAAAGTAGGTGCCGAGCAATACACCTAAGATAGTCCAGGGCAAGAGCTTCCAGAGGTACTTGGATTCGGCATGTCGATGGTAGTATTTCACTCCGACAAAATCTGCCATGATCAGTACTGGGAGCATGATGCCGCTGGAGCTTTTGCCTCCGAAAATCACCGCGAGGAGTGGTACTGCGAGCATGTTGGCGCCATGTACGCCTGTTTTGGACATACCTACGAGTACACCTACCAACAAAAAAGCGAGCAGGGATTCGTGTGAGAGAGAGTAACCGAAGAGTTCTACCATATGGCTGCAAATCTCTATAATTCGTGTGAATTGAATGGGGGATTGGCATGAAAAAGCCCTCAGCGACGAGGTGTCACTGAGGGCTTTAGGATGAAGTCAACCCAACTTGTTGTTTGATTGATGCTTATTCTTCTGACAAGAACGGGTACCTGTAGTCTTGCGGAGAGTTGAAGGTCTCTTTGATGGTACGTGGCGATACCCAACGAAGTAGGTTGAGAACAGAGCCTGCTTTGTCGTTGGTTCCTGACCCTCTTGCTCCACCAAAAGGCTGCTGTCCTACTACTGCACCTGTTGGCTTGTCGTTGATGTAGAAGTTGCCTGCTGCATTGACAAGTTTTTTGGTCGCCAAATCGATCGCATACCTATCGTCCGAAAAGATAGCTCCTGTCAAGGCATAGCCTGAAGTCTTGTCTACGAGCTCAAGAGCTTCTTCGAAGTGCTCTGGGTGGTAGACATAGATCGTGATCACCGGCCCGAATATTTCTTCGCACATGGTGGTAAACATCGGGTCTTTGGTCACAATGACCGTTGGCTCGATGAAATAACCTTTTGATTTGTCATAGCCTCCGCCAGCGATGATTTCTGCTAGGTCACTTGCTTTGACTTGATCGATATAGCCTGAGATTTTGTCAAATGCTCTTTCGTCGATGACAGCATTGACGAAGTTGGAGAAGTTTTCTGGTGACCCTACTGTGATAGAGGCTAAATCCTCTGTGACGTAATTTTTGACGTCATCCCAGATGTTTTGCGGGATGTATGCACGGGATGCTGCGCTGCATTTTTGTCCTTGAAACTCAAAAGCACCTCGGACGATTCCAGTTGCGACCGCTTTTGGATTGGCAGATTTATGTGCGATGATGAAGTCTTTCCCTCCTGTCTCTCCGACGATTCTAGGGTATGTTCTGTATTTGGAGATGTTTTCACCGATGGTTTTCCACAGATGTTGGAATACAGCCGTACTCCCTGTGAAGTGCAAGCCTGCAAAGTCAGGATGGTTGAAGACCACTTCGCCTGCTTCTGGACCATCCGTGTAGATCAAGTTGATCACGCCATCTGGCAATCCTGCTTCTCTGAATACTTCCATGATCACCTGTGCTGAGTAGACTTGTGTGTCAGCTGGCTTCCATACGACGGTGTTGCCCATCATGGCTGGTGCTGCCGATAAGTTGCCCGCGATTGCGGTGAAGTTGAACGGGGTGATGGCGAACACGAACCCTTCGAGAGGTCTGTATTCGAGTCTGTTCCACATGCCAGCATCTGAGTTGGGCTGGGTAGCATAGACCTGCGTCATGAAATGCACATTGAAGCGCAAAAAGTCGATGAGTTCGCAAGCTGCATCGATCTCTGCTTGAAAAGCATTTTTAGATTGTCCTAGCATCGTCGCAGCATTGATTTTGGCACGGTACGGCCCAGCGATCAAATCTGCTGCTTTGAGGAAAATACTCGCTCTGTGTTCCCAAGGGAGGTTTTGCCAATCTTCTTTGGCGCCAAGCGCAGCATTGATGGCTTGTTCGACGTGACCAGCATCTCCTCTGTTGAAGTAGCCCAGTGTGTGCTTGTGATCGTAGGGAGGAGACATTCTGACTTTGTTTTCAGTGGTGACTTGTTCAGCACCGATATACATCGGAATGTCGATTTCTTGATTTCTTAATTCTGCAACAGCCGCTTTGAGCGCTGCTTTTTCCGGACTACCTGGACCATAACTTTTGATGGGTTCATTTGTCGGATTTGGGACGGGATATATTCCTTTGGGCATATCTCTTGTTGTTTAATGTTAATTGCTGCCGCAAATTTACGAAAGTAATCCCGATCGCCATTTTTTTGCTATACTTTTATCCCATCATATTGATTGTCGACCCGTCATGAGTTTCAAAGAGTTCTACACCAAGTACCGCAAGTATTTTCGAAACGACCTTTTTTTCTACGTGTTTATGCTGGTCTTTCTGCTCTTTTTGTTTTTTGTGGTTGGGCTGGATTAGTGCATGTAACTGCCGGCATTGAGGTCGATGGTACTGCCGGTAGCGTGATCGGCCATGCCACTGGCTAAGAAAGTGACCACAGGAGCGATGTCTTTCGGTTCGGTCAATCGCTCCAACGACAAGTCTCCTGTAGCGTGCTCCGCACCGTATTTTTCCATGATGGATTTGGCCATGTCGGTGCGTACAAATCCAGGAGCGAGGTTGAAGGCTTTGATGCCTTGCTTTCCATAGGCTCTAGCGATGGTTTGTGTGAGGGATACTAGTCCTGCTTTGGATGCGGCATAGGCCATGTACTCTGCAGTGTCTCCCCTAAATGCCGCACGAGAAGTGATGTTGATGATACGGCCTGCGGCATTTCGTTTGAGAAAGTGTTCGATGGCTTTTTTACAAAGTATACCTGCTGAGTGCAGGTTGACTTGCATGTTGGTGTTCCAAGCGTCAATCCAATCGTCCTCTTTGGTGTCAATATTTGCTGGTACAGCGACTCCAGCGTTATTGATTAAGATTTCGATACTGCCCATCTCAAGGATCACTCGGTCAAAAAGATTGGCGGCTTCATCAGGTTGAGAAAGATCTGCTTGAAAGGCACGTGACTCGTTGCCCAAGACTTGGGCGAGGTTTTCGGCTTCACGCATGCTCTTGTTGTAGTGTACGGCGATCGTGGCTCCTGCTTCTGCTAATTTCGTAGCGATGGCTTTGCCGATTCCTTTGCTTGCTCCTGTGACCAGTATGTTGAGTCCAGATAAATTGATGTACATAGGGTATGAAAAAATGTCTTCGTTAAACTTAATACGCTCGACTTGAAATAGTAACTGATTGAAGACATATTGAGATATATTTTACAATATTACACGTCGCATTTGGTGATTCTTCGTTGGAGGAGAGTTGAGATTAAAGAAATGAAAATGATGAAAACAAATATTATCCTATTGTTTTTTGCTCTGGTAGTGAGTCAGGGTGCGGTCGCTCAAGATTCGGCCATCCAATGGTATAGCATCGAAGAAGCGCAAGTACTGGCGCAAGAGAATGCCAAACCCATTTTTGTCGATTTTACCGCGGTGTGGTGCGGTTGGTGCAAGAAGATGGACCAGACGACTTTTGCAGATGCCAAAGTGGTGAAGGTAATGAACGAGGGGTATTACCCTGTGAGGCTCGATGTAGACAATGGGGACACGTTTGTATTTGGCGGCACAAGCACCACTGCCAAATCTATGGCGCAATCGATGGGAGTGACGGGGCTACCGACCATGGTCGTCATCGCTCCTTCGATGGAGTCCCATCATAGCATAGCCGGTTATCAAAAGCCTGCACAATTTATAAGGAGCCTGCGGGAGTTGTAGCCCGTATTAGGTAGTGAGTGTGTAGGCTTGCAACACCCCAATTACGATGCTAGTGAAACTTAGAATGAGTTGCTTGATCTTTGCTCTCTGGTAGATACGAAAACTTGCATACACGTGCTCTTCTATCGAATTGAGCGAGATGATCGCGTCGTTGAGTATGAACATGCCGAGCAGGATGAGGGCAAGGTGATTGAGACTGACCAGAAGCTGAGGATAGTTGATCATCGTTTGCCATTGATCTTGATTGAGTATCTCTGACAAAAGAAGATAAAGCCCAACGGCACAAAACCCTAAGCTGACAATGGTTTGCGCGATGTTGAGTATAGGTTGAGTGGATAGTTTGGATTGGTACTTGAGGGTGATGGTGAGCAAGGAAAGAAGTCCTAGACTAATGGATAGAATGCTGTGAATCATTGTGGGGGGGAATCAGGCCTGACTCCAGGGAATCAGGCCATGTGATATTACTTCAATTGTTCGTTCAACTCATCGATGGTTTTAGCCATAGCGACACCAGGTAGCTTGATCGGAGCGGCTACTTCCGCGAGGAAGGTACCGTTGACTTCACCTGTTTTGTAGGTAGTGAATCCTACTCTGTACAATCCTACAGTTAGAGCCTTTGTTGGGTTGCTTGCTTCGCTTTTGTATCTCAACAGTGAGTTGTAGCTGCTTCCGCTAGGCTGTTTCGGCATCTCGCTACTGTCATCGTTTCGGGCTAGAGTAGTCCAAGTAGCACCATCAGCGGCAGCTTGCGTCAGGTTGTCTTTAGATACGATGTTTGATCTCTCAAGAGTGATGTAGGTGTCAAAGTAATCTTTGTCACTTGCGTGATCTGCATAGTCTGCTGATTCGGTGGCGTTTTTGATCTTTGTTTTTCCTACTGGAGACATCATTCTTACACCCAATTCTGGAGCTACTGCTGGTACCCAGATGTAGATGTAGTAGAATTTTTTACCATCTACGGTTGCATCTTCATTGCCTGCTGCTGCATAGCCGAGGTATGATACGACATCAGTATAAGGTACTTTGATGGTTTTCGGACCTACTGTTTTTTCTGTAAGGCTGCCGAAGCTTCCTAGTTTTTGAGCATTGATTTGGCTCACGGTGACTAGACAAATTAGAAGTGCCAATAGGCTGATCTTGCTTGCGTTTTGTTTCATTGTGTTTTTGTTTGTGAAATAATTAGGGTGCAATGTTAGAGAGGTCCGAGAGCCTATGCATCGCTATAAATAATGAAAAAAAAATATCACCATTTTTAATGAGTGCGAGGTGCTCTCCACATATCACACTTATATTTGTCTGCTAAGACAATACCAACTAAATGCAGCAAAAGAGAAAGAAGGTAATGATTATGACGGGAGTACTATGGGTGTGTCACTTGCTCCTCTGTGCCAAGCCCCCGGTAGTAGAAGATTCTCTCGTCAGAGCTCAGGTCAATCTCCTGCTTGACCAATCCCAAAATGTCAAACTGTCACTGGATAGTACAGTACTGTTACTGGAAGAAGCACAGGCCTTGAGTCAAGAGGGGACGTATAGGTATGGGATTGGACTCAGTTCCTACTTTCTGGGAGTTGCGCAGCTCAATACGGGAAAGTACGATGAGGCCGAGCGAAACATTGTTCGAGCAAGGGAGGTGCTCTCTCAGTTGGGCGAAGATTACTATGTCATGCTCAGTTACAAGCAGCAGGGGTCTATACACAGGGCGCGAGGCAATGCCGCGGAGAGTATAGAGTATGCGACGACAGCTTTGGGCTTGTCTGAGGCACTGGGGCTGCCCGAGGAGTCTCTCAAAATTATGAATAATATAGGTGCGGTTCATTTGGGGCAGGGACATTTTGAATTGGCTAAGGCTCAGTTTCGAAATAGTTTGGCCTTAAATCCAGAGGATCGCATTCGGGCCATCCTCTTGGGCAATTTGGGATTGGCAGAAGAGAAGGATGGAAACCATGATAAGGCACTAGAATATTACCAAGAAAGTTTAGATATCTCTATGCGATTGGGAGATCCAGTGAGTCAATATACGACGATGGACTTTATGTCTGCTCTTTTTTTGCAGAAGGGGGAGTATGACAAGGCATTGGCATATAGCTATCAAACCATGAAGGCCTATGAACGGGATAACAGAGCGCCTGAGTTGCTCAAAGCATACAACAGAATAGGACTCATACATGCTCAAGTCAATCATTATGATTCGGCGGACTACTATTATCACCTAAGCCTAGAGATTGCTCAAGCCTTAGGCTCAGTAGATGTTATGTATATCTATGCTAATTTGGCATTCAATCACGCACATCAAGGGGAGTATAAAAAGGCGTATGAGGAATTGAATATCCATACGACCATGAAGGATTCTGTGCTGACCTTGGAGAAAAGTTGGCAGGTCGAGGAGTTGCTGGCCAAGTATGAATCTGCGTCGAAGGAGAAGGAAATATCCATATTGCAAGCAGAACAGGCGCTCCACGAAGCGAGCTTGGAGAGGCAGCGTTTGATTCGAAACACAGCGATGGGGGGGAGCTTGTTGATGCTAGGGGTCTCTGTATTGTTGATTTATAGCTATGCGCAAAAACTAAAAAACAACAAGGTGCTGGCTCAAAAGAATGAGGAGATCAACCGGCAGACTCTCCGCGAAATACTCAAAGAAAATGTAATTGTCAACATCAAGGCGACCATTAAGGGGCAAGAGGAAGAACGAATGCGGATCGCCAAAGAATTGCATGACAGTGTCGCGGGGTCCCTCGCAGCAGTGAAGCTGAGATTGGAGAACCTGACACTCGATAAGAGTGGGGAAGAAGCGGTCAAGCCGATTGTAGAGCAAGTGAATCAGACCTACGAGGAGGTCAGAACCCTCTCTCACAATTTGACACCTACCAAAGTGCTCAATGCACCTTTTGTGGAATTGATCAAAAGCTACGTGGAGGAGCTCGCTCAATCTACAGGGTTGGAAATATGCTTTTTGTCGTCGCAATGTGAGGTACTCAACGAACTGCCAGACTCTTTTAAGGTGGATGTGTACCGTATCATTCAAGAGCTTTTGGCGAATGCCGTCAAACACGCACAAGCCAAATATATCGAGGTGGTACTCACTAAAAACGAAGAAGAGATCAATCTTCTGGTTGAGGACAACGGTCGAGGGTTTGAGGTGTCTCGAAGCTCCAAAGGGATCGGCTTTGAGAATATCAAACATCGTATCAAGGTCCTGAATGGACAAATGAATATTGATTCAACTCTCGGGCGAGGCACTATTGTCAATATTGATTTGCCCTGGCCCAATGAGGGAGTGGATGCGATGCATAACTTGTAGTAATTATGAAAAGTAAGATAGAAATACTCATAGTAGATGATCACAAGATGTTTTTGGAAGGATTGAGTTCTATCCTGTCTAGTGAAGAACACATACATGTGGCGGCTATCCTCACCGAAGGGCGCGAAGCATTGGCTTATTTGGATCGCCATCATGTGGATCTCGTGATGACTGACATCAGCATGCCGATTATGGATGGAGTAGAACTCAATGCCGCGCTCAAAAAACATCCTGTTTGCCCAAAGACCCTCGTGGTGAGTACGGAGAGTAATCCCCCGACGATACAAAAGCTCATCAAAGGAGGAGCTGATGGGTACCTCTTGAAGAACGCTGAAAAGAAGGAGTTGCTAACAGCGATAGAGAGGATAGCAGAAGGAGGGAAGTATTTTTCGAAAGAGGTTCAGGACAAGTATACTGAGAGTCTGTTTGCAACGGTACCCAAAGTGAATGTACATGCGGAGTTGAGCAAGCGGGAGAAGGAAATCCTCTCGCTCATCGTAGAGGAGTATACCGCACATGAGATCGCAGAAAAACTGTTTATCTCTCAGCATACCGTCAATACACACCGCAAGAATTTGCTGTCCAAACTGGGCGTGAAGAATACCGCTGGTTTGGTGAAGCACACGATCATCAACGGGCTACTAAAATAAAAAGCCGTCCCTTGTGGAACGGCTTTGCTTTCTTTGGGCTGCTTGAACTGACCGTTATTTTATTTCAACCACGCTTTGTACATCCAGAGGGTTTTCTCCTGCTCCTCGATGTAGGCGGACATGTGGTCTTCAGTACCACTATCTCCTGCTTCGCCTGCGAGCTCCTTGATGGCTCTTTCTTTGGAGATGAGGTGCTCTAGGTTGGAGACGATGGTCTGTACCGCAGTCTCATCATCGTGGACGTTTTTGACGGGTTGGATAGAGGCAGTCTCTAGGTAGTCCTGAAAGTTGTGGATCGGCGTACCGGCTATTGTCAAAATTCTCTCAGCAATCTCGTCTACTTTTTCATTGGCCATGGTGTATAGTTCTTCGAACTTTGCATGCAATTCAAAGAAGTTACGGCCTTGGATGTTCCAATGAAAACCTCGAAGGTTTTGGTAGTATATTTGAAAATCAGATAGTAATTGATTCAATTGGTCTATGATTTCTTGATTCTTTTTCATGATCTATTTTAATTTTAAGTTCTACTACAAAGTACGCAAATACTGCGCCAGCAGATGTCTTTTATAGATCAAAATCCCTAATCACATCATAGTAGCTATCTATCAGCGGATGTATTTTTTGAAAAGGCTCTTGATCTTCATTTGGAGCACACCGATGACGGCTTCTTTGAATATTCCTCGACTCATTTTGGAGGAACCTAAGGTGCGGTCAGTGAAGATGATGGGGACTTCGGTGATTTTGAAATTGTACTTCCAAGCTTGGAATTTCATCTCGATTTGGAAAGCATATCCGACGAAGTGGATGTTGTTCATCCCGATGGTTTCGAGGACTTCTCTTCGGTAGCATTTGAATCCTGCCGTGGTGTCTTTGACGGGGATGCCTGTGATGAATTGCACGTAGATACTGGCGAAGTACGACATCAGTACACGGTCCATTGGCCAGTTGACTACATTGACCCCAGAGATATATCGCGAACCGACGGCTAGGTCATATCCATCGTCTTTGCACGCTTTGCGCAGACGAATCAGGTCTTCGGGGTTGTGTGAGAAATCTGCATCCATCTCGAAGATGAAGTCATAGCCTCTGTCGAGGGCATACTGGAAGCCCGTGATGTATGCTGTGCCCAGCCCCAACTTGCCAGAACGCTCGATCAAGTGGATCTCAGGGTGTTGTTTCATCATGCTCTTGATGATGTCTGCCGTACCATCTGGAGAACCATCGTCCACGATCAAGAGATCAAAGTGCTGATCTAGCTCAATCACCGTCGTGAGGATGGCTTGGATGTTTTCCTTCTCGTTGAAGGTCGGGATGATGACGAGACTATCGTTCAAGTGTGTTGTGATACTAGAGTGAAACAAAATGCTAAAGTACGTAGGCTTTTGCTTTAGTAGCCGAGGATTTTCAACATTTGTTCGCTGCTTTGTTCGGGAGCGAACAGTTTGGTGTTGATTGTGCCGTCGGCATCTTTGTCTATGATCACATGCTTGGGAGCCGGGATGAGGCAGTGTTGTATTCCTCCATATCCTCCGAGAGATTCTTGGTAGGCGCCTGTATGGAAGAAGCCTAGGTACATCTTGTCCTCTTCCTTGATCTTGGGCAAGAAGACCTCTCCAATGTGGGCTTCCGAATCATAGTAATCCATGCTGTCACAGGTCAATCCGCCTAGGTTGACTCGATGGTAATCATTTTTCCATAGATTGATAGGGAGCATGATGAATTTGGTATTGAGGCCCCATACATCGGGCATGTGCGTGATGAACGAGCCATCCATCATGTACCATAGCTCCTTGTCATTTTGTAGCTTTTGGTCAAGGACCGAGTAGATAGTTGCACCACTTTCTCCAACAGTGAAGCTCCCAAACTCCGTAAATATATTGGGAGTGGGTACGTCATGTTCTGCGCAGATCGTTTGGATCTGCTCTACAATTTGGTCAACCATGTAAGCATAATCGTATTCGAAATGAAGGGAGTTTTTGATAGGAAACCCTCCTCCGATATCGATAGAGTCAATCGTCGGACAGACTTTTTTGAGTTCACAGTATTTGTTGATGAATCGACTCAATTCACTCCAATAGTACGAGGTATCCTTGATGCCCGTATTGATGAAGTAGTGGAGCATCTTGAGTTGTCCTTTGGTTTTGTCTTTGATACGGTCTTGGTAGAACTCCACGATGCTATTGTAGCGGATGCCAAGGCGCGAGGTGTAGAAGCTAAAGTTTGGTTCTTCGTCTGATGCCACTCGCAAGCCCATTTGATAGTTGCCTTTCACATGCTGCTCGTAGTGCTCGAGTTCTTTCATGTTGTCGAGGATTGGCATACAGTTATCAAATCCCGAGTTGAGTAGCGAACTGATTTCTTCTAAGTACAGTGGTCTTTTAAATCCGTTGCAAATGATGTAGGTGTCCTTGGTGATTTTTTTCTTTTCGTAGAGACTCTTGATGATGGCTATGTCGTATGCAGAGGACGTCTCCAAATGGATGTCGTTTTTGAGAGCTTCTTCTACTACAAATTGAAAATGGGACGATTTTGTGCAGTAGCAATAGGTGTATTTGCCTTGATAGTTTTTCTCCTTGAGCGTGTTCGCAAACAGCTTCTTGGCAAGCTGTATTCTTTCGGATATTTTGGGTAGGTAGGTGAGTTTGAGTGGCGTACCGTATTCGTCGATGAGGGCTTGTAAATCTACTCCATTGAAATGTAGCGATTCATTTTTTACTTCCAGTTCTTCGGATGGGAAGTAAAACGTTTGCTCAATCAGATCTAAATACCTATTCATAATACCTGGGTTAAAAGTGTTTTTGCGAACCGCGCAAATATCAGAATTTTTTAAAATTATACTCCAATTATTTATGTTTTCGCTCAATCAAATGATTTGTACAAAATACCCTTAAATTTGCTGACCCAAAAAATGATATAGAATGATAGAGTTGATGATTCAGGATGAAACAGCGCAGTTGGAAGCAGTGGTGTTAGGCACTGCTCGCAGTTTGGGAGGGACTCCCGATCTGGCGCATGTCTATGATCCTAAGTCGCGTGAGCATGTGCTCAACGGCACATTTCCTCAAGAATCCGATTTGATTCAAGAAAATGAGGCTTTTTGTGCTGTTTTAGAAAAATACAACGTGCAGGTGTATCGCCCTGATGTATTAGAAAACATCAACCAGGTCTATGCTCGAGATATTGGATTTGTGATAGACGAACGATTCGTTGTGCCCAACATTATTTCCGACCGGGAGCATGAGAAGGATGGTATCGGGTATCTGACACAACGACTCGATGAGTCACAGCTACTCTTCATGCCCGAGGGTGCGCATGCCGAAGGAGGAGATGTGATGCCATGGAAGGGACGCTTGTTCGTGGGGTATTCGGAAGAGCAGGATTTCGAGCAATACAAAGTCAGTCGAACCAATAAAGCTGGACTGAATTTTTTGGAAGAAAGTTTTCATAATTATGAAGTGATCGGGTTTGAGCTTCAAAAGTCGGATACCGATGCAAGAGCTAATGCACTTCATTTGGATTGTTGTTTTCAGCCGATTGGTCATGATCAATGTATCATTTATCCAGGAGGTTTCAAAAATCGTAGCGACTATGAATGGTTGGTAGGGGAGTTTGGTGCAGATCGATGCATCGAGATCACACAAGAGGAGATGTATCTGATGCATTCGAATGTGTTTTCAATTTCGCCAGAGATCATCGTCAGTGAAGCGAGTTTTGATCGTCTCAATATGGAGCTAGAGCATCGTGGATTCATCGTCGAGCGAGTCAAATATGCCGAGGTTTCCAAGATGGAAGGCTTGTTCCGTTGTTCTACTTTGCCACTCAAACGTAGCTACTGATATGGGAGCCAATACCACATCCACCCTATTGATGATTCGCCCGATTCGTTTTCGATACAACGAGGAGACGGCTGTCAATAACTACTATCAAATTGAAATGGAAGGAGAAGAGAGCGTGGATATTCAATCCAAAGCACTCGGAGAATTCGATGACTTTGTGGAAGAGCTAGAGAAGCGAGGGATACAAGTGATCGTAGTGAATGACACCCTCAAACCCGATACTCCAGACTCGATTTTTCCCAACAACTGGGTGTCTTTTCATCACGATGGGACGGTAGGGCTATATCCCATGTATGCAGAAAATAGACGTTTGGAGCGCAGAGAGGATATCTTTGATTTGCTAGAAGACAAAGGGTTTGTGATCACGCAGGAGATACATCTGACGGACTTCGAGCATGTAAGTCAGTACTTGGAAGGAACTGGTAGTATGGTGCTGGATCGTGAAAATAAGATTGCCTATGCAGCACTGTCCGAGCGCACGCATCCCGATGTGTTGCAGGCTTTTCGTGAGCAGTTTGGATTTGTTATCATTGATTTTGAAGCCAATCAAACGCATGATGGCAAGCGTTTACCCATTTATCATACCAATGTAATGATGAGTGTAGGGGATGGTTTTGCGGTGATCTGTTTGGATAGTATCGATGATATGGACGACCGTGCCAAGGTCATCGAGAGCCTCGAAGAGTCTGATAAGGAGATCATTGAAATTAGCGAAAAGCAAAAGGAATCCTTTGCGGGCAACATGCTACAGGTCGAAGATGCCCAAGGAGTAAAATACATGGTGATGTCCCAGTCTGCCTACCAGTCTTTGGATCAGGATCAGGTCGACACCTTATTGAGGTACAACAAAGAAATTATTTATAGTTCGTTAGATACGATCGAAACATTAGGAGGAGGGAGTGCCCGCTGCATGATGGCAGAGGTGTTTCTCCCCAAAGCATAGATACATGGATTTAGCATTAGATATACAAAAAGGAATACAGTCTGCTCTCAGAGAATTGTATAGTCATGAGGTGGCATGGTCTGAACTCGGATTACAGCCTACCCGCAAGGAGTTTGGAGGGACCTATACGTTTGTGACTTTCCCGTATGGGAAAATCTCCAAAAAAAGCCCGCAAGATACAGCGCAGCAAATTGGCGAGTATTTGACAGAGCACGTCGCGACGGTAGCAGGCTTCAATGTCGTCAAAGGCTTTTTGAATATCGAAATCGCACCATCGGCCTGGCTGGCAGTGCTCAACGCCGCTTTGGCTGATCCGAATTTTGGCAAGGGCCATAAGAAAAAGCAGTCTGTAATGGTCGAGTACTCCTCACCTAACACCAATAAACCTTTGCACTTAGGTCACCTCAGAAATATATTTTTGGGCTACTCCGTGGCTAAAATCTATGATGCCCTAGGGTATGAGGTGGTCAAAGTACAGATTATCAATGACCGTGGTATACACATCTGCAAGTCCATGTTGGCTTGGCAGAAGTTTGGGGAGGGTGAGACTCCGGCCTCTTCGGCTATGAAAGGGGACAAGCTTGTCGGGAAGTATTATGTGGCGTTTGACAAAGCCTACAAAGAGGAGATCGCAGCACTAGTAGCAGCAGGAAAGACGAAGGAGGAGGCCGAAAAGCAAGCCCCCTCACTCTTAGAGGCACAGGAGATGTTGCGAAAATGGGAAGCCAAAGATCCAGAAGTGTACCGTCTTTGGGAAACGATGAACGGTTGGGTGTACGAAGGGTTTGATAAGACCTATGCGCAGATGGGGGTAGATTTTGATCAGCTGTATTATGAGTCAGATACTTACCTGTTGGGCAAGGATGCAGTAGAGGAGGGACTGAAATCTGGACACTTTTTCGAGAAAGAAGATGGCTCGGTATGGATTGACTTGACAGACGAAGGTCTAGATCAGAAGATCGTACGTCGTAGTGACGGGACAGCAGTTTACATGACGCAAGATATTGGTACAGCGATCCAGCGATTCAAAGAATATCCCGATCTCGAGCGTCTCGTCTACACCGTGGGTAATGAACAGGACTATCATTTCAAAGTGCTGTTTTTGATCCTCAAGAAGCTCGGATACAAGTGGGCTGATGGGTGTTTTCACTTGTCCTATGGTATGGTAGATTTGCCTTCTGGCAAAATGAAGTCACGAGAAGGTACGGTGGTAGATGCGGATGATTTGATGGCTGAGATGATTCAGATCGCAGAGGATCACACCCGTGAGTTGGGCAAAATCGACGGGTTCAGTGCCGAGCAGGCGACGGCATTGTATGATACGATTGGTATGGGCGCTTTGAAGTATTTCTTGCTCAAGGTCGATCCGAAGAAGCGTATGTTGTTTGACCCCAAGGAGTCTATCGAGTTTCAGGGCAATACAGGGCCGTTCATTCAGTATACCTATGCGCGGATCTCTGCGATTCTTCGTCGTGCGGACGAATTGAAGGTGGAGAGAGGGAGTGTAGCGACTGATCTCAACTTGAGTACCAACGAAGTAGAACTGATCTACTTGCTCTCAGAGTGTCAAAACAAGTTGCAACTAGCAGCAGAAGAGTATAGTCCCGCGGTGATAGCACAGTATGTCTACGATCTAGCCAAAGAGTACAATAAATTTTATGCAGATCAGCCGATCTTCACGGAGGAGAGCGCTGATGTGGTAGGACTCCGAGTCAACTTGTCCAAGCAGGTGGCACATACGATTGAATTGGGGATGTCACTGTTGGGCATAGCCGTGCCTGAGCGAATGTAAGCAAAGAGGATGATTCAACATTGGTTAGCAGCATTTCGGTTGAGGACATTGCCTTTGGCATTGTCTAGTATATTGATGGGAGGGTTTTTGGCCTATGGCCAAGGAGACTTCTCTTGGATGATCTTGGGTTTATCGGTTCTCACCACAGTTTTTCTGCAGATCCTTTCTAATCTTGCCAACGACTATGGTGATTCGGTGCATGGAGCGGATAGCGTCGATCGTATGGGGCCTCAGCGCGCGGTACAAGCGGGTGTGATTACTCCAGTAGCTATGAAGCGAGCTATGGTTGTGTTTGCTGTACTATCACTGGTGTCTGGATTGATGCTGTTGTATGCGGCCTTTGCAGATCAATTGGTCTTTGTATTGATGTTTTTGGGCCTTGGGTTGCTGTGTATTTATGCAGCCATTACCTATACTTCAGGCAAGAATCCATATGGATACATGGGGTTGGGTGATGTATCGGTTTTTTTGTTTTTTGGATTGGTAGGTGTGTTGGGGTCTTACTTTCTCTATGCCCATGCCTTTGATGCATGGATGGTTTTGCCAGCGATGAGTTGTGGGGCTCTTGCTACCGGGGTACTCAATGTCAACAATATCCGTGATCTGATTTCGGATGAAAAGGCGGGTAAGCGCTCCATACCTGTGCGTATCGGACGCGTCAAGGCAGTTGGCTACCATTTGGGACTGCTCGTCCTCGCGATGAGCTGTGCGTTTATATTTGCTTGGGGTGCAGGGCAGGGGTGGTCATCGTACCTCTTTGTGGGAGTTATACCGTTTTTGATAGTGAACTACCAAGCCGTGCGTACCAAGCACGATGCGGCTGATCTGGATCCTTACCTCAAACAACTTGCTCTGAGTACCCTTCTTTTCGTTGTTTTGTTTGGCTTGGGCCAAATTATCTAAGAGCCCTCACTACGCGTTTTTTCTCAATAGGTTTTGTGTACGATTGCGTTCAGTAGTGATCGGTTTTGTGCCTTTTTTGTGATATGCGTCGTGCTGGTATTTTATATAAGTATCTGATTTTCAGTTATTTGTTTGTTTTGGCATGACAATGGCCAAATTCAGGTCAGATGTCAAAAACAAAAATCAAGTACCTATGAAAAATTCAATCAAATCTATCGCGTTATCCCTATTAGCAGTTGTACTCATCTCTACAAGTTCGTACGCAGGAGGGGCCAAAGAAAAGGCCGTAGAAAAGGCCAATGATGTAATCGAGCATGCGGCTCCAGATGACTGGATGTTGCTAGCTAAGCAAGCACAATTTTTGCTCCGCAAAGAAGCGGGGTTGAGCACTGCCAAATCATGGCTAGACCAGTCACTCAAAATCAAAGAAGACAGTTACAACCTGTCAATATTGGGGGATTATTACCTCAAATGCAACCTGAATGACCAAGCTGTTAATGCTTATGTGCAGAGCATGGAGGTGTTGAAAAAAGACGATGCGACAGTTGATACGGAGCATATACAAGTCAAAATCGTCGAAGCGATGGGGTGGTAAGCGTCAAGACAAGTAGAATCCTCATCTGAGGAAAGCAAGGGGTGGCTTTTTGTCACCCTTTTTTTGTATATATGTGTGCACCTAGAATAAGTTGCTTAATTTTATGAGGAATCAATAAATCTTAAAGAATGAAAACCATATTAGTCCCTATCGATTTTACCGAGGTATCGGATCATGCATTTGACATGGCGATTCAAATGTCCAAAAAAGCACAAAGTGAAATCCTTTTGTTGCACATCATAGAAGGGCCGTCTAGCTCTGCGATTCACACGATGGGTGTGGTCGACGCTGATCCCATGGAGTCGCTGTTTATCAAGCGAATGATCGAATCTGCGGAAGCCAAGATGGCGAAGAAACTAGAGGAGGCATCGGCACAAGGAGCCAGTGCGAAATCTAAGATCAGAATCGGGAATGAATTTGTCGAGCTTACCGAACAGATCGCTGAGACGAAGTGCGATATTGTGGTGATGGGTACCGAAGGGGCAGAAGGTTTTGGCGAGGAACTCGTAGGATCCAATGCTGAACGAGTGATCCGTAAGAGCAAAGTGCCTGTGATTACCCTCAAGACGAAGTGTGAGGATGTCAATAAACTCAACAAGATCGCTGTAGCGACTACTTTTAGCGAGGTGAGTTCTGAATTTATCAAGCATTTGATGTCTTTGCAGGAATTTTTGGGAGCACACCTATATTTTGTTAAAATCAATACGCCTAGTGCATTTTTGAGCACGAAAGAAAACAAAAAGGCCATGGAGAAATTTGTCTCAGACTATGGATTTAAAAATTGCAGCACAGAAGTGTACAATGATTACTCTGAAGAAGACGGGATTGTTTCCTTTGCAGAAGGGATCGGTGCTGATATGATCGCTATGGAGACACATGGTCGTACAGGAATCGCTCATTTGTTGCTAGGGTCGATTGCCGAAGATGTGGCTAATCATGCCAAGAGACCAGTCTGGACCATCAATGTAAAAAAGGAAAAAGGTGTCAAAGAAAGCTAAATTTAAAACTAGAATTGGAGTCGTCTATTCAACCGACGACTCCTTCGACTACCAAGAGGAGGGGGGATTTGATCAGGAAACACTCGATCCCAATGAGCAAAAGCTGAAAGTGATGCTCGATAAAAAGAACCGTGGAGGCAAGCAAGTGACGCTCGTCACAGGTTTTGTAGGGGGTGATGATGATCTCAAGGATCTCGCTAAACTGCTCAAATCCAAATGTGGTGTGGGAGGAAATGCCAAAGATGGAGAAATATTGATCCAAGGGGATTTTCGTGACAAAGTGCTCCAAGTGCTCCATAAAGAAGGCTATACAGCCAAGAGAGTTGGAGGATGATTTTTATTCATAATTATTTGATATTTTGAGTGCTAGCTATGGTTTTTCTTAAAAAGAGTCTATATTTGCACTCCGATTTTTTCTAGGATCGAATTAAAGACGAGAGATAATGTCAAGAGTTTGTCAAATAACAGGTAAGAGGCCAAGAGTAGGGAACAACGTATCCCACGCCAACAATAAAACGAAGAGAAAGTTCTACCCGAATCTTTTTACAAAGAGATTCTATATTCCTGAAGAGGATAAATGGGTGACTTTGAAAGTATCTTCTACAGCATTGAAAACCATCAATAAGAATGGAATCTCTGCTGTGTTGAAAAAGGCCAAAGATAAAGGAAATATTGTACTATAATATTTAGATAAGATGGCTAAGAAAGGTAATAGAG
Source organism: Reichenbachiella sp. 5M10 (assembly GCF_002742335.1). NCBI lineage: Bacteria > Pseudomonadati > Bacteroidota > Cytophagia > Cytophagales > Reichenbachiellaceae > Reichenbachiella > Reichenbachiella sp. 5M10. Next base: position 328,697 of record NZ_MDGR01000007.1, read on the forward strand.
TACAAGTAATTTTGGAATGCACGGAGCACAAACAAAGTGGTCAGCCGGGTACTTCTAGATACATCACTACGAAAAACAGGAAAAATACTCCTGATAGAATGGAGTTGAAAAAATTCAACGCCATTTTGAAGAAATATACTGTTCACAAAGAAATTAAATAACCATGGCTAAGAAGGTAGTTGCAACGCTGAAGAAAAAGGATGGTGTCAAATACGCCAAAGTGATCAAAGCGGTAAAGACTAAGACAGGTGCTTATTCTTTTCGTGAAGAGATCGTTACCGAGGATAGAGTAAAGGAAGTACTCTCTGCGAAGTAATCGATAAAAGATTTTGTGTAGAAGTCTCCTGTTGCAAACGGGAGACTTTTTTTGTTTCAACTGGCAGGGGTTCGTGATTTATCTTCTATCTTATGGAAGAAACTAGAACCAAGGATTGGACTCAACCTGTTGGTTTTCGTTTAGCTTTGATATCCGCCTTATTGTATCCATTATGAGTTTATTCGGTTTATTTTCGAAAGAGAAAAAGGAGAACCTAGACAAGGGTCTAGAGAAATCTAAAGAGAATTTTTTTGATAAACTGGGCAAAGCAGTTGCCGGTCGATCTACTGTCGATATGGAGGTGCTGGACGAACTCGAAGAGGTCCTCATTACCTCTGATGTAGGGGTAGATACGACAGTCAAAATCATCGATCGAATCGAGGCTAGAGTAGCCAAAGACAAATACCTCAATACGAGCCAACTCAATGTGATCTTGCGAGAAGAGATTGCTGCTCTCCTCGAAGAGAGTAATACTACGGATGGGACAGATTTTTCCATTCCTGAGGACAAGACTCCCTATGTACTTCTGGTAGTTGGAGTCAATGGTGTGGGCAAAACCACGACGATAGGCAAGCTATCGGCACAGTTTAAGAAGGCGGGAAAGAGTGTGGTCCTAGGTGCCGCCGATACGTTTCGTGCAGCAGCTGTAGATCAGCTGATCTTGTGGGGAGACCGAGTCGGGGTGCCTGTTGTGTCTCATGGAATGAATACCGACCCTTCGGCGGTCGCATTTGATGCGGTCAAGAAAGCCGTAGATGAGCAAGCAGACATCGTGATCATTGATACGGCAGGTCGTCTGCATACCAAAGTCAATCTCATGAACGAGCTGACTAAGATCAAGAAAGTAATTCAGAAATTCATCCCAGATGCTCCGCATGAGATTATGTTGGTGCTAGATGGTAGTACAGGGCAGAATGCCTTTCTACAAGCTCAGGAGTTCACTAAGGCAACAGATGTCAGTGCACTAGCGATCACCAAGCTCGATGGGACGGCCAAAGGTGGAGTAGTCATCGGTATCTCTGACCAATTTAAAATCCCTGTCAAATACATCGGCGTAGGTGAGGGGATCGATGACTTACAGGTTTTCAATAAAGTGGAGTTTGTCAATTCATTTTTTGATAAAGTACAATAGCATGTCCGTTTAGGTTATATAATATGACGTCAAGTTGAAAGGCTGCTTTGGTTGGGTATATGTCTAACCAAGGCAGCTTTTTTGTTTTTTTGAGGAGATGAAGTGCGAGGGCCAAAGTCTTGGTTTTGAGATGGTTTTTTAGGATCGAGACTGCCGCATTACTTTTTGTTCAGATTAGATTTACTACTTCTACCAAACCTTGAATACAATGAAATATCAATATGTTCTTTTTCTGCTTGTAGCGATTGTTGCTGTCCGTTGTGTATCGAGTGACGATGCCTCCGAACAAACGGTGGGTGATTTCGATACATCTACGATTCAGGAAGTTGTAGATAGCCACAATAGATATAGAAAGGCAGTGGGGGTTGCAAATTTAGTATGGTCGGACGAAGTAGCTGCTTCTGCCCAAGAATGGGCAAACCACCTTGGAGATAATTGTAGTTTCAGTCATTCTAATAGTAGCTATGGTGAAAACATATGGAAGGGTACAGCTGGAGCTTTTGCACCGACGGATGTGGTAGACTCTTGGGGATCCGAAGAGACAGACTACAGTGCGATGGATCATACTTGTGCTACAGGGGCTGTTTGCGGACACTATACTCAAATCGTGTGGAAGAATACTACCAAGGTAGGGTGTGGGACAACCACTTGTGATGGACAAGAAATATGGGTCTGCCAATACGACCCTGCGGGTAACGTTACAGGGCAGAGTCCTTTCTGATTCTTATATTGAGAAGGATGGATAAGTTGATATGAAATGTGCTGCTTATTTCCATTCATGCACAGTTGATGATTAAGTAGTAAAAGATATTGAGCAAGTTGTTTCGATTCACCAAGGACGAATGATATCTTGTATGGGAATAAGATTAAATAGTAATCTTATGTTAAAGGAAAATACTACTTGGAAGAATCTCCCATGAAAGAAGAAATTGGTTTAGTAGCAGACGATGGATGGCTCAAGCCTTACGAATCGGATATAGAGCAACGTCATCAGTTTTATCAAGATAGGCTTGCGTCCCTTGAGGCAGTGTCGGGATCATTGCGGGAGTTTGCTTCTGCGGATGCTTATTTTGGGCTTAACTATGACCGCAAGGCCAAAGGCTGGTGGTACCGAGAGTGGGCACCTGCTGCAGATGGCTTGTCACTCATTGGCGAGTTCAATGGTTGGGATGCAGAGCTGCACCCCCTCACCCAAAACGAGCAAGGAGTTTGGGGGGTATTCGTAGCGGATGACTCAGAGCACCCACTGAGACATGGTGATTTGATCAAGGTCAAGGTGCAGAACGGTTTTGAAGATCGAGATAGAATCCCAGCCTATATTAAGCGGACGGTGCAAGATCCAGAGACCTATGACTTCAAAGCGCAGGTGTGGGCACCGGAAAAGACATTTAGATGGACTGACAAGAAGTTCGATCCTAAGGTGATTTCCAACCCTGTGATCTATGAGTGCCATGTAGGAATGGCACAGGAGAAAGAGGGGGTAGGCACTTATAGAGAATTTGCTGATGAGGTGCTCCCAAGAGTGGGTAAGCTGGGGTACAACTGTCTACAAATGATGGCGGTGCAGGAGCACCCCTATTATGGTTCGTTTGGGTATCATGTGTCTAACTTTTTTGCTCCTAGCTCGCGATTTGGGACTCCAGATGATCTCAAATACCTTATCAACAAGGCGCATGGTATGGGGATTGCTGTGGTGATGGATGCGGTGTATTCGCATGCGGTTAAAAACATCGCAGAGGGGCTCAACAACTTTGATGGTTCGGAGCACCAATATTTTCATCCCGGCGGACGAGGTTATCATACCGGATGGGATTCTAAGCTTTTTGATTATTCCAAAGATGAAGTGCTGCAGTTTTTGTTGTCCAGTGTACGCTACTGGATAGAGGAGTTTCATTTTGATGGTTTTCGCTTCGATGGGGTGACCTCTATGCTCTATCATCATCATGGTGAAGGGGTGGCGTTTGATCATTACGACAAGTATTTTAAGGAAATGGTGGATTGGGATGCAATCTGTTTTTTGCAATTAGCGAATGCATTGACGCATGAACTGAAGCCAGGTGCGATCACTATAGCTGAAGATATGAGCGGTATGCCAGGCATGTGTCGTGCCATAGAGGATGGAGGGATAGGTTTTGACTATCGCTTAGGGATGGGGATTCCAGATTACTGGATCAAGACACTCAAGCACAAGGCAGATGAGGAGTGGGACATTCATGAAATGTGGAATGTGCTAACCAATCGTCGATACAAAGAAAAGACAATAGCCTATGCAGAGTCACATGATCAAGCCCTAGTGGGAGACAAGACGTTGGCATTTTGGCTGATGGACAAAGAGATGTACTGGCATATGACTAAGGAGGATACAGATCCAGTAATTGATCGAGGGGTGGCATTGCACAAGATGTTGCGACTCTTCACGGCTGCTCTGGGAGGAGAAGGGTATTTGACATTTATTGGCAATGAGTTTGGGCACCCCGAGTGGATTGATTTTCCGAGAGAGGGCAATGGCTGGAGCTACAAGTATGCCAGACGTCAGTGGTCACTAGTGGATAATCCAGACCTGAAGTATCAATATCTCAATGCATTTGATAGAGAGATGATTCATCTGCTCAAAGAGAAAGAAGTGCTATCTGCGTTTCCAGCACAACAGCTCAATATGGATGAAGACAATAAGGTTGTTATTTTTGAGCGTAACAATTTGCTTTTTGTATTCAATTTTAGTGTGAGTCGTTCGGTGGCTGATTATAGGTTTTATGCTCACAGAGAAGGAGCCTTCAAGCTTTTGTTGGACAGTGATGCTGCAGCTTTTGGAGGACATTCGCGATGCGATGCAAGTGTCATACATCAGACGGTTCTCCTGGACGGACAGCTTCAATTGAGTCTGTATACACCTTGTCGCTCGGCACAAGTGTATGGGGTTGTCAAATAGGCTAGTTAGAATGGGTGGGCGTCAGGATGGTCATTTGTTGGTTCTGGTTCGGATTTCCATGTCGTTTAGGATATTGAGGTAGGAATTGTAGAAATCATAGGGGATCACGTGTTTGTTTTCGTCCTTGGACATTTGTAGAATGTAAGCCAGGTGGCCCAGTCGTTTCCAATCATTGATCAGCGATTCATTTTTAGTCTGCACGATTGCTTTTTCCAACTTGTAGTACTCCTTGGTGGCCCTGTTTTGGAGGCTATTGGAGTGTAGAGATTCGGTATCGAGCCCTCGATTGCTGCCCATGACGGGAGATTTGATGTGGTAGGGAGTGAGTGATGGTTCAGTTTGAGCATGCTCCTTCAGAGGTAGAATCTCAGCTTTGGTTTTGGCTTTGTGGACAATACTTTGGACTCCTCCATAGTGTGTGAGTTGGCTTGAGTCAAACTGTATGAAATGGCTGGTTCGCTCTGGAAGGGAGAATAGTGCCGTCCCTCCATCTGTATCCAGCAAGTATACATTCAGGTCAGGATGCTCTGGAGCATGAAAGATCCGTCTGTTTTTGTCCTTCCATAGATACCAGTCAATCGTGCCGGCGAAAATCCCCCGGTAGCCATGTTGGTAGACCCTGTCAGTGATTTCTTTGCAATATAAGTTTTCGGTGTTGTAAAAATGCATGGCTTTGTATCCCAATAGGGTTGCATACAATCGCTGATGCAGTACTATCTCTCGGTCAAAATGTGTGCTTGAGTAGATCGAAGCAAGGCTATGATGATAAGTGCCACCCAGTAGTTCCAAGTGATTGGAGGCGAGTGCTGCCTTGATTTGTTTGATCATGGCAGGGTCATTTTTTTGAAGCATCTCCAAAAAGGTCCCAGAAAAATAGACCGCCAGTGGAGTGGATTTGGTCAGGCAGAGTGCTAGTATGTTTTTGAGCTCGACCTTGATTGTTGATTCATATGCCACCATGTACTCCTGATCAGAGAGTTGTTGGTTGTAGTACTTTTTGTTTTGACCTATGTCAAACAAAGAGTACGGGGTGACCGCAGGGGCAAAGTCAAAAGTGAGTATGATCGAAAGTGTTTTGTTCATTGTGCAGTAGCCTCAATGATACGCAATATATTTTGGTTGGCTTGCTCCCATGATAGTCCTGCCAGGAGAGCTTTGTTTTCGCTAGCGATGTGATGGGCTACTTTTTCGTTTTTCAGTAGGGAAACAATGTGTTTGGCGAAGAGTTCGGTGTTGTCAAATTCAGCGGTGAGCGCATTGGTCAGTACTTCAGAAGCACCGGAGTGTTTGGAGAGGACCATGGGGATTTTGGCGCCAGCCGCTTCCATAGCAGTGAGCCCAAAGGGCTCGGATACCGAAGGCATACAGTAGATGTCCGCCATGGCGTATGTTTTGAGCAGGTCGGGTTCTTGGAGATAGCCTGTGATGTGAAATCTAGCCGCCACGGTGGAGTGGGCACCCGCTTCGATGAGCGGCTTGTAGAGGTCTCCCTCCCCTGCCATGACAAACCGGCTATTGGGGTATTCTTCGTAGACTTTTTCGGCAATTTCCAGGAATTTTGTAGGGCCTTTTTGGCCCGTGAGTCTTCCGACAAATAGAATGATTTTTTCTTTGAACGGACTTTTGTGTTCGGGGTATTTTTTTGGTGAATACCCGTTGTGGACGACTTGGATTTTGTCTCCATCTATGCCGTAGATGGTTTCGATGATGCTTTTGGAATAATGGCTGACACAGATGACTTGGTCTGCGACCTGCAGTGCTTCTTTTTCTAAATCGAAAACCCATGAGCTCAAGTTGCCGCAGTTGCGATCATAGTCCAGTGAGTGGATATGTACTACGAGAGGTTTGTCGAGTTTAGCTTTGATGTCAATCGCTGCTCTGAACGTGATCCAATCATGGGCATAGATGACGTCAAAATTGACCTTGTCCGCTGCAGCACTGATTTGCTTCGAAAAGTCATCATGCTGACCCTGTAGAGGGTGAGCTGTTGGTTGAGGGGCAGTACGTGTGGCATTTTGATCACTCCAGTAGGGAGAGATGATGGATTCGATGTTGATCTTGGACATCTCTGCGATCACACTGAAGTCGTCAAAGTCTGCTATGTCGACTTTTTGTTTGGAGAGAGAGAGGTTGTTTTCGATATCAGTGAGGGCTTCCATGTCATTGGGCTGGATGAGTGTCAGTTGACAATGGCGCGAGAGAAATTGCTCGATTTCGTGTGCAGCGATCCCTAGGCCGCTATTTTTGGAACTGGGTTCGCCAGGGCCAAGCATCAATATTCGTGTTTTTTCCATAGGTCGGTAGATTTGTGGTTTTTACTCTGTACAGTAAGGAAAGTTCCATTGACCGGTAGGAGGTCTATGGAACTCATTCATATGTGGTCAGATCTGATCGAAATCTAACTCCATATCATCATGGTGCGGTCATACGGATAGGATACAGTTGGACTCGTTGGATACCTGGTTGTTGACGAATCCATCTGCTTCTTCATCGTTGATCCAAGTCGTGCCATCAACCAAGTATCTAAATTGATATTCTTTGTCCTTTGGCAGTTCAAGGACCAATTTGAAATCTCCGCTCTTCATTTTTTTGAGAGGGTGTGAGCTGAGACTCCAGTTGTTGAAGTCTCCGGATAACGAGATGTTTTCTGCGCCAGGCACGTTTTTTTTGTCAATCGACCAGGTGATTTTGCAGACATCTTTTGATTTGAAAAACTGTTTCTTGATACTCATGTGGGTGGATTTAGTTTATTAATATTTCATTGAAATTTTTCGGTAATTTGACTTGGATCACTTGACCGACGCTTTCAGCTTCGAGGATGAGCTCTTGGCCATCGACGAGGATAGACGAAGGCATTCCGTCCAGTCCATGAAACTTGCCTAGGTAGTTGCTATATTCCGTGGCATACTGTCCTTCGCAACTTTGCTTGACTTTCCATTTGAGATCGTCCGTTTGCTGAGAGACATAGGTTTTGTGGAGGTATTGACCGTCCTTGTGCTCCATGCCATCACCACGATCCTCATATATTTCAGATGTGGTATCGATGTACGGCTTGTAGAAGTTGAGCGTCAACTCTTCGATCACAAATTCTCCGACGTATTGCATGACAGGTTGCTCTGGAATGATGGAGCCCGCCCTAACGAAAAGAGGGATTTGATTCAGTGGTGCATCTACTTTGATTTCACGCTGGCCTTCTTCGAGTTGGTCTGTCCAGTAGTTGTACCATACGCCTTTTGGCAAATACATGAGTCGGCTTGTCGCTTTCTCTTCTGATATCGGGCAAATCAGCAGGTGCTCCCCGAGCAAAAATTCTTCTTCGCGGTAGAATGTTTCTGGGTCGATGTGCGCTTCCATATGTAGCGAGCGGAGCATGGGTAGTCCAGTCGTACTGTACTGCCAAAATACCGTATAGATGTAGGGCAAGATGCGGTAGCGCATCTCGATGAATGTACGCACGATATCGACATACTGTTGGTCAAACTTCCAAGGTTCCTTGTCTCCGTGATCACCCGAGGAGTGTGTTCTGAAAAACGGATGGAATACGGCCATTTGTATCCAGCGGGTGAACAGCTCGCCGTTAGGAGAGCCGATGAATCCACCGACATCAGAGCCTGCAAAAGACACTCCTGATGCACTCAGTCGTTGGCATTGGATGTTGGCGAGCTTGAGTTGTTCCCAGCTAGCCGAGTTGTCACCTGTCCATACCGAAGCGTATCGCTGCACGCCAGCATAGGCTGATCGCGTGATGGTGAAGGCTCGTTTGTTGTCGAGGTAGCGCTGCTGCCCCTCACAGGTCGCCTGTGCCATGAGAGAACCGTAGACGTTGTGCGCCTTGCGGTGACTGCATGGGTGTCCGTCATAGTCAAACCGTACATCATTTGGGAAGGTCCCATCTTCAAATGTCGCTGGTTCGTTCATGTCGTTCCACACGCCATCTACCCCGTCGTTGACCAAGCCCTCATAGAGTGTACCCCACCATTTGCGCGTGCGCTTTTTGGTGAAGTCTGGGAAGTGACACGGGCCGGGCCATACGCTGGCTTTGAGAAGTGCCCCATCCATGCGTTTACAAAAGTGGTCGCCTTTGCGTCCTTGTTCGTATACCTTGTACCCTTTGTCAATCTTGATCCCAGGATCGATGATGACAATGGTTTTGAAGCCATCCTGTTTCAGGTCGGCAATCATTTTGTGAGGTTTGGGAAATTTCTTTTTGTCCCATGTGAAGCAGCGAAATCCGTCCATGTAGTCTATGTCCAAGTGGATGACATCACAAGGGATCTTTCTGCTTCTGAATTCTTCGGCGAGTTTTCGTACGACCGACTCTGGGTAATAACTCCATTTGCTCTGGTGGTAGCCGAGCGCCCATTTTGGGGGGAGCTGTGGTTTACCTGTGAGTTGCGTGTATTTTCGGGTGACGTCTAGGAGTTTGGGTCCATAGATGAAGTAGTAGCGCATCTCTCCTCCTTGTGCCCAAAAACTGGATACGCTATCTCGCTCTTTGCCAAAATCAAAATAGCTTCTGAAGGTGTTATCCATAAAGATGCCATAGCCGACTTGGCTATGTTGACCTAGATAAAAAGGGATGTTTTTGTAGACTGGGTCAGTGTCATTGCCATAGCCGTAGCAGTCTGTGCCCCAGAGCTGACGCTTGGTTCCGATCAGGTTGAGTTTGCCAGTTTTGTCTCCCAAACCATAAAATTTCTCTCCTTTGTGGAGCACTTTCGTGCAAATGTTGATCGTGCCACCGTGGTATTTGTGTTCTTGCCAGTGGTAGCCTTTTTCATCTTGGTGTATGACTGTGCCATCTAGATTAGTGATTTTGACAGACAGTGACTCTTTGGATACATAGCAGCGCAGGATAGCCGTCTTGATGACGAAACTGGCTTTGAGCTCTTCGAATTTATATTCTGTGAGAGGCGGCTCGTAATTGGGATCGATAGCATAGGAGAAGTCATCTTCGAAATAGCCGTCGTTCCCGTGTCGGAATTTGAGGATGTCTTGATCGATGATAGTGATCTCTAGTGAGGCATGCTGACCATGTATGATGAAGGCGTGCCCTTTCTTTTCCCAAGAGACATATTTTCCTGCAAAAAACTCCTCAACTCCCTTGTTTTGAAAGTTTTCAATGTAGTTGCCCGAAAAATCTTGTCCTTCGTTTCCTGATGTGGTTTCGGCTGTAGTCCCTTCCATTTCTATAATGTTTTAATAGGTGTAAATATACCTTTTCTATGAGTCTGTGTGAGAGGTGTGGTATACATCTAGATTAAGTCTTTGTGAATTTTTCTACCCCTATTTGTTCTTTGCTAAACTCATGTTAAAGTTGAATATAAATACAGTTTATCTATCACGATTTTTGAAAAAAGTATGTGAGGCGTGGGTGACAATTTGAATTATATCATGTAAGACTGTCATTTGTGTGATTAAACACTGCGTTTTGTTAGGCAAAAAATAAATAAACGGTAGGTATAGAAATTTGTAAACCAAAAATTCATGGGGCCCCACAAGACTTATTATCTTTCAAATCTTAAAAGATCAACATGACTGTGAAGAAAAAGAAGCCGAAGGTATTGGATAGAGAAGGTAAGTTCCTTGCCGAAGTAGCTTGGGAAGTTTGTAATCAGGTGGGAGGGATATATACGGTGATTCGCTCCAAGGTCCCTGTCATGGTCAAAAATTGGGGAGACAACTATGTGTTGCTCGGTCCCAATATCCACCCCAACGTCAGTTCCGATTTTGAATCCTGTGTATCTGCAGATAATTCTATCGCACAAGTCGTGAGAGAAATGAGGGATGAACTCGGCTGGGATGTACAATTTGGTACGTGGCTCGTATCTGGACGGCCACAGACGGTGCTTTTCAACCCAGGTAGTGTGATGGGGGAATTGGGCAACATCAAGTACTATTATTGGCAAAACCATCACATCGATTTTTCTAGCCACGATCCTTTGATGGATCAAGTGATGGCTTTGGGGTATATGGTCCATGAGTTTTTGTCAAGGTATGCTCGTGTCTGCTTGGAGGAGGGGATGGAGATGCTGGCGCACTTTCATGAGTGGATGGCTGGGACGTGTATCCCTGATATTCGCAGAGAACAGATCCCTATCAAGACAGTTTTTACGACGCATGCGACGCTACTGGGGAGGTACTTGGCGATGAATGATCCTTATTTCTACGATCATCTACCCTACCTCAACTGGGAGACTGAGGCACGAAATTTCAATGTCGATACCATTGCACGTATCGAACGGGCCTGTGCGCACGGAGCTAATGTACTCACCACGGTCAGTGAAGTGACAGCCAAAGAATGTGTGCACTTGCTGGGGAGGAGCCCTGATGCGATTTTGCCGAATGGCCTCAATATCGAACGGTTCTCGGTACTGCACGAGGTACAAAACCTTCATCATCAATACAAAGAACAAATCAATCACTTTGTGATGGGACATTTTTTTCAGTCCTATACATTCGACTTGGGCAAAGTGATGTATTTTTTTACTTCAGGGCGGTTTGAGTACAAAAACAAGGGGTATGACTTGACTCTGGAAGCTTTGGCTCGGCTCAATCACAAGATGAAGGAGCAGAACATTGACATGACTATTGTGATGTTTTTCGTGACGAAGCAGCCTTTTCATAGCATCAATCAAGAAGTGTTGACTTCTCGTGCGATGCTGGAGGAAATAGATCACAACTGTGATGCGATCATGGAGCAGGTCAAAGAGCGCCTATTTGAGTCGGCAGCAGTCAATTCAGATCACCGATTGCCTGAGCTCAACGAACTCGTAGATGATTATTGGAAGCTTCGCTACCGTAGGACCATTCAATCTTGGAAGACAGATAGGTTGCCTAGTGTTGTGACCCATAATTTGATCAACGATGGGGAGGATCAGATATTGACGTTTTTGCGTGGTGCCAATTTGCTCAACTATGAGAGTGACAAAGTGAAAATCGTGTATCACCCAGATTTCATTTCTTCGACCAATCCCTTGTTTGGGATGGAATACGGTCAGTTTGTAAGAGGGTGTCACATGGGGATATTTCCGAGCTACTATGAGCCGTGGGGGTATACGCCAGTAGAGTGTCTCGCCAGAGGAGTGTCTGCAGTGACGTCCGACTTGTCTGGGTTTGGGGATTATGTCAAAAACCTAGAAATCGGAGATGAGAGTCATGGAATATACATGATCGAACGGGCCAATCAGGATTTTTATTCAGCAGCTGAGGAACTGTCGGAGAAGTTGCTTGCCTATACTAAAAGTAACAGTAGAGCCCGGACACAAACAAGAAACAAAGCGGAGGATCTTTCGGAAGAGTTTGATTGGAAGAATTTGATCAAGCACTACGAAGCGGCATATGCGATTGCCTGTGAGAAATTCCCTATAGAAAACTAACGTACACCTAATTAACAGTATTATCAAAAGATGTTTAACGACAAGGATAGAAGATTTATCGAGGAGAGAGGGAGCGATATCGCTCTAGTAGACGAACAAATTGCCAATTTCAAAAAAGGGTTTCCATTTTTGGATATCAATAGGGCAGCCTCAATAGGAGAGGGAGTGATCAAGCTCACCGAAGAGCAGATTACGACTATGACCAGATGCTATGAAGAGGTTCAGCGTAGCAAGAAGGTGCTCAAGTTTGTACCTGCTTCGGGAGCAGCTACGCGGATGTTCAAGGACCTGTTTGCTTTTTTGGAGGACCATGATATGGCGGGCAATTCGGCCGCTCAGCAGTTCATCAGAGAACTAGAAGGGTTTGCATTTTATGAGGAACTCTCTGCCCAATTTAGAGATATTGATGACGTAGCTCCTGAAGTCATCGTAGACAGGTTGTTGTCAGATCAGGGGATGGAGTATGGCTCTTTGCCCAAAGCTCTGTTGACATTTCATGCCTATGAGGACGGTGCACGGACTCCCCTCGAAGAACATCTCGTAGAAGGCGCCAATTATGCCCAGTCTGGAGAAGGTGATGTACATCTCCACTTTACGGTTTCTCCTCAGCATTTGCCAAAGTTTGAAGCACTCGTAGACAAAGTTCGTGAGGTATATGAGTCCACGTACCATGTGCGTTTCGATATTAGTTTTTCGCAGCAAAAAAAGTCGACGGATACTATCGCCGTAGATCTGAACAACGAGCCATTTCGCGAAGAGGACGGCAGTTTGCTTTTCAGGCCAGCAGGCCATGGAGCATTACTCGAAAACCTCAATGACCTAAATGCCGATGTGATTTTTATCAAAAACATAGACAATGTGGTGCCAGATCGTTTGAAAGGAGATACTTATACGTATAAGAAAGCTTTGGCAGGGCTGTTGGTCACTTATCAGAAAGAGGTCTTTGAGGTGTTGTCAGGAGAGGTTTCGGATCCTGACGAGGTGGCGGTTCGTTTTGAGAGAGAGTACTTTTTGAAAATGAGCGAAGGGTTTGCTGCCAAATCTACTAAGGACAAGGTGAGTGAACTGAGAGACAAGCTTAATCGACCGATTCGTGTCTGTGGAATGGTCAAAAATACAGGTGAGCCAGGCGGAGGCCCGTTTTGGGTAAGTGCAGCGGATGGGAGTGCGTCGTTGCAGATTGCAGAGACTGCACAGATTGATTTAGATGATCCGCAGAAAGCAGAGATGCTCAAGGGGTCGACGCATTTCAATCCAGTGGATTTGATCTGTGCGACCAAGGATTATCAAGGAAACAAATTTGACCTGCTGGCCTATCGAGACGACAATACAGGTTTTGTCACTGCCAAGTCCAAAAACGGTCGTGATCTCAAGGCAATGGAGCTGCCAGGGTTATGGAATGGAGCGATGGCCTATTGGAATACCCTTTTTGTGGAGGTGCCGATTTCGACCTTCAACCCGGTCAAAACGGTCAATGATTTGCTCAAAGATACACATCAGTGAGATTTAACAATTTTTAACTCGGAGAGAATGGCCTTCCATAATCTTTGCGAATAGTGGAGATATCGGGGATTGGATGCGTTTTGCGTAGGCCATCGCCTACGTGAATAGGCACAAGTAGACCGAATTGGGCGATGGGAGTAGGGGAGACTATTTTATAAATACGTCAAGTCTTTTAGATTTGTCTAGTTGAGAATCAAATGCGAATAGCTAAGAAATGGAAATAAGCGCTGGTACTGAAGAAAAAAAGGAGCTGCAAAATAAAGTAAAGCAGGTTTATGATGAGGTTGGCAAGGTTGTCGTTGGACAGCAATACATGGTCAACCGTTTGATGATTGGCTTGTTTACCCAAGGGCATATTTTGCTCGAAGGGGTGCCGGGTCTTGCCAAGACTTTGACTGTCAATACGCTGGCCAATGTTCTCCACTTGGATTTTAAGCGGATACAGTTTACCCCAGATTTGCTTCCTGCTGATTTGATTGGAACAATGATTTACAATCAGAAGGCATCTAATTTTGAAGTGAAGAAAGGGCCTATTTTTGCCAATCTGATTTTGGCGGATGAGGTCAATCGATCTCCAGCCAAGGTGCAGTCGGCACTACTAGAGGCGATGCAAGAGAAGCAAGTGACGATCGGAGAGACTACTTTTCATCTGGATCGTCCGTTTCTAGTGTTGGCTACTCAAAACCCCGTTGACCAAGAAGGGACCTATCCACTACCAGAGGCACAGGTAGATCGATTCATGATGAAAGTACATGTCGACTACCCAAGCAAGGAGGACGAGTTGGAAATCATGCGTCGTATGTCCAACATGAGTTTCAAAGAAGAAGTGAAAACAGTACTTACCAAAGAAAATGTTTTTGCGATTCGAAAGGCAATCAATGAGGTGAATCTTTCTGAGTCACTGGAAAAGTACATCATTGAGTTGATTTTTGCCACACGAGACCCAAAATCCTACGGGATGACAGAGGAGGCGAACTACATTCAGTTTGGTGCCTCGCCGAGGGCTTCTATCAATTTGAACTTGGCAGCCAAAGCGGTTGCTTTCTTGGATGGGAGGGATTTTGTTCTGCCCGAAGACATCAAAGAAGTGGCTCCTGATGTACTCAATCATCGAATCATCCTCAACTACGAAGCAGAGGCAGATGGCGTCACGACCCATCAGGTGATCGAGACACTACTACAAAAAGTCAATGTCAATCGATAAAACGTAGCTACAGAGAGTGAAGCAATCGCTTTCATGGAATCAAACAGCGAAGCGCCCCAATGGAGGCGCTTTTTTTGTGGCCACTTCATAAATCCTTAACACAGGTAAAGAAGCCGTCATAATGGATTGCCCTTCTTTAACATAAACATAACTACTACTTGCCGTCTTCTGTGCGTGTCATGAATCAGCTTTGCGAAACAAAATTGAAACGATACAAACAGAATAATTTAAAATTAAAACAATGAAAAAGTTATTATCACTTTTAATGATGGGGGGAGCAATGGTTTCCATGATTTCATGTTCTGAAGATGACGGTGGATCAACTGAATTGACTCCAGAAGAAAAGCAAGAGATGGTATTGATGGAATCTCAAAATGCAGTGGATGAAAAGGCTACACCAGATGCTTCTGCTACAGGTGCTTCTGACGTGTCTGTTTTTGAAGATTGGACATTGACATTCACCGAAGATCAACTTGACGGGGGTAGCCGTACGACTGCTGCTCCAGAAGTGGAAGTAACTGCAAATATTTCTGCGGATACGGAATGGACTGCTGACAATGTATATGTGTTGAAAGCAAGAGTTACAGTATTGGATGGTGCTACTTTGACTATCGAAGCTGGGACTGTCATCAAAGGAGACGCTTCTTTGACAGGTGCTAACGCTGCAGTGTTGATGATCGCAAAAGGCGGTAAAATCATGGCAGAAGGTACTGCTGATGCGCCAATCATCATGACATCTACAGACGATGATATCGAGCCAGGTCAATTGGCAGGTACTACCCTAGATCAAGACGATAAAGGCAAATGGGGAGGTCTTGTTCTCCTAGGAAAAGCGCCTGTAAGTGCTAAAACAGACAACCCACAAATCGAAGGAGTGGATGCTTCTGATACCAACGGTCAGTACGGTGGAGATGATGCCAATGACAACTCTGGAGTGTTGAAGTATGTGTCTATCAGACATGGTGGTGCTCAAATCGCTGAAGGTAGTGAAATCAACGGATTAACTCTCGGTGGTGTAGGTGCTGGAACTTCTATCAGCTATGTAGAGGTCTATGGAAACTCTGATGACGGGGTTGAGTTCTTCGGAGGTACAGTAGACGTGTCAAACGTATTGGTATATGCAGTAGGTGATGACGGACTGGATGTAGATCAGTCATACGCTGGTACAGTAGACAACTTCGTAGTATATGTAGATGAAAACTCTGACGAAGGGTTGGAAATCGACGGTAGAGAAGGTGCTATGGATGATACTTTCGTATTGAAGAACGGGTCTATCCTATCAATCGCTGGAGCTTCTACTACTGCTGATTTCAAGTCTAAGGCAAAAGGATCTGTGACTAACGTAGTATTCGAGAACGGCAAAGTGAAGCTTTCTGCTTCTTTCGATGCTGAGACTCCTGATTACGATGAAGAAGAAGATGCAGCTTATAACGTAGCAGCAGGTACATTGATCTTCTCAAAAGTGAATACTACTGAGTTCGAGGCATACACTACTAGCTTCGAAGAGTAAGAATATTAAAGTTCATTTTCTGAATTAGAAAGGCGCTCGTGCATTAGCATGGCGCCTTTCGTTGTTAGAATGGATGATGAGAATGTAAGCGATGGGAAACAATAGCCATACTACCCTTGGGGTACACTTGTTAACTCAATACTGTTTCAATATTATCTAAATGTTATTCAATCTGAATGAGTACCTGTATTCGTAAATAATTGATAAACTACAAAACTGATTCTCAGAGGGCTGTCCATCTAAATTTGCGGCAGATTTAGAAATTCAGAAAATGAAAAAGATTTTATTAGTAGCGCTAATGGCCTGTCTAGCAGGAGCGGCCTCAGCGCAGAACGGGTTCCTTAGAGGGAAAGTAATTGATGGAGAAACAGGTGAGGGACTCTTTGGTGCGACAGTCACCAAGAAGGGAACTTCACAAGGTTCGGTTGCTGATTTTGATGGTAACTTCTCCTTGAGTTTAGAACCTGGAATACACACTATAGAGGTGCAGTTCATCTCGTACCAATCCAAAACCATAGAAGGTGTAGAGATCGTGGCTGGTAAAGTGACGAATTTGGATGTGACGATTTCAGAAGATGTGCAGCAACTGGATGCGGTAGTCGTGACGGCTGAGCAGATCAGAGACAACGACGTAGCACTGTTGTCTGTTCAAAAGAAATCAGTGAATACAGTTGATGGAATATCATCTGCAGCTTTCAAAAAAGTAGGAGATAGCAACCTGTCTTCTGCGATGAAGAGAGTCACTGGAGTGACCGTGCAAGGCGGTAAATATGTCTACGTGAGAGGATTGGGGGATAGATATACCAAAACCTCACTCAACGGTATGGTCGTACCTGGTTTGGATCCAGACCGAAACGATGTACAGATCGATATCTTCCCTACAGGAGTATTGGAAAACGTGATGGTCTACAAGACATTTACTCCGAATCTGAATGGAGATTTTGCAGGAGGGCTGGTTGATATCCAAACCAAGGCATTTCCAGAAGAAAAGACTACGTCGATTTCACTCATGGTAGGATACAACCCCGACATGCACTTCCAGTCCAATAGCGTCAGCTATCAAGGGTCCTCTACGGATTTCTTGGGTTGGGACAATGGTCAGAGAGAGCTGCCCATCTCCACCAATACTCAGATCCCTACTTTGCCCAATGATTTTGTAGCAGAGACAACTCGTAAATTTGATCCAACGCTAGGAGTTGATCGTACGACTAGTTTTATGAATACGGGGCTGTCTGTTTCGCATAGAAACCAGATACAAAGAGAAAAGTTGACTTGGGGTTACAATGCTATTTTCAGTTACAAGAACACGAACACTTACTACGAAGGCTTCACCAGAAAGAGGTATGAAAAGGATCGTACGTCAAGTGAAGTTGCACTAGAGCGTGATTTTAGTGCCGAGGGAGACTTGGGAGTCAATAATGTGCTTTGGAGTGGGTTGTTGTCTTTAGCTGCCAAAACTGATAACCATACGATCGGAACCAATTTTTTGCATACGCAAAATGGGGTGTCAACTGCTTTGGATAGAGAGATGAAGTTTACGGCCCTCAATAATCCTACAAATATCAATAACGATATATTGGCGTATACACAGCGCTCTATGACCAATAACATTACCTATGGTAAGCACCACTTCGGTAAACTTAGAATGGATTGGACCAACTCCTTGTTGTATTCTAAAATTACCGATCCAGATTACCGCGATACTCGTATCAATGAGGACGATGGAGAGTATGGTTTTAGAAACGGAGGAGCTATGAATCGCTTTTGGAGAGAATTAACAGAAGTCAGCGAAAGCTTCAAATTGGACTTTACCTATGATCTCAACGAAAGCAATAAAATTCGGTTTGGTGGATTGGGTACGATCAGACACAGAGAGTTTGATGTTTACAGCTATGATTATGATCCGTTGGAGTCGTTTCATGTGTTGTACAACGATCCCAACTGGTTGCTGGAAGATCAGAACTTGTATTCGTCAAGTAATCCTGACGGATTGTACATCCAAGACAATAGCAACGAGTACAACAACTACGAAGGGAAGCAAATCATCCTAGCGGGGTATGTGATGGACGAAATGCAGATCACTACCAAACTGAAATCTATATATGGTGTCCGTGTGGAGAATGCACGTATGTACTACACGGGGGTGAGGTTGATGGAGGACAACTCACAGTCGCTGGAGGACAACACCGAAACACTCAACGAAACAAACCTACTGCCTTCTGTTAATTTTGTCTATGCGCTGCAGGATGACATGAATCTAAGAGCTTCCTTCAACAAAACTTTGGCTAGACCTTCTTTCAAAGAGAAGTCGTCCGCGTACATTGAAGACCCGATCACAAGGACGCAATTTTCGGGTAACCTAGATATCAAACAAGCTGAAATTTACAACTATGATTTGAGATGGGAATACTTCTTTTCGGCTAGTGAGATGGTTTCTGTATCTGCATTCTACAAAGACTTTTCGGATCATATCGCATTGGTTTTCTTTCCAAACAACCCTGGACAGCTCAAGCCGAGAAATGTGGGAGAGGCATCCGTGTTTGGTACGGAGCTCGAATTGAGAAAGAATCTGATGTTCATCAGTCCAGTATTGCAGAATTTTTCGGTAGGAACGAACGTATCATTGATCGTATCACGTGTCAATCGAAAAACCGTCGTAGTAAACGAGAATGGAGACTCTGAGTATGAAACTGAGGTGAACTACCAGGGCTCTGACGAAGGGGTGGAAAAGTACCGAGACATGACAGGACAGTCGCCGTATGTTATCAATGGGTATTTGAGTTATGAGAATAACACACTTGGCTTGTCTGGCAACTTGTCTTACAACGTCCAAGGAGAGACGCTTACGTATATTGGTATATCGAACGTGCCTGATGTGTATACCAAGCCGTTCAATAGCTTGAACTTAAAGGTATCCAAGGTGCTCGGTAAAGAGGGGAAGTCCTCACTAAGCTTGACAGCCAAAAACTTATTGAAAGCTGAAAACCAAATGGTCTATAAGTTTGGGAAAGAGGAGGAACTTTTCTCATTGTACAAGCCTG
This sequence comes from Reichenbachiella sp. 5M10, assembly GCF_002742335.1. Classification (NCBI taxonomy): domain Bacteria; kingdom Pseudomonadati; phylum Bacteroidota; class Cytophagia; order Cytophagales; family Reichenbachiellaceae; genus Reichenbachiella; species Reichenbachiella sp. 5M10. Next base: position 347,711 of record NZ_MDGR01000007.1, read on the forward strand.
GCAGGTTGTTTAACCTGAGTTACACCTATACTTTCTAATTCGAAATCAGACTAACTTATACACTCAAAGCCCGTGCTTCATAGATGCATGGGCTTTGCTATTTTATAGTGGTCAAATTTTGCTTGAGCGCATCGAGCTTTAATTCCCCATTTGACAATTGAGTCTTGAGCTTGTCTGCCTGTGGAGACGTGGAGTTTTTGAGGCGATGGAGGGATTTGCTTGTTTTTTTGTTCTCTTTCTCTTGTTCTTTGATCTGTTCTTGGACGATGCCTGTGTAGTAGTCTATCTTGAAATCCACGAGCATCACCTTGAGGTCCTTGCGTAGGGAGCTTACTTGCTGTGTGGTCCAATCTCCTCCTGTGGGAGCTAGACGAAGCAGGGCGCCTTGAGACTCGGTTTCTAACATCTGCGAGATGAATTTGACAGGGAGTTCTTCGTTTGTTCCAGAGATAGTCAGTTCGTAGTGGGTCTTGTAGTTGAACAGGTGCGCTTTCTTCTTGATGTAGCGCCACCATTGCTTCTTGACTTGTTTGTAGGGCAGAGTGAATGCAGTCTCATAGCCTATGTATTGTGTCCCGTTGATGGTGAAGGTGCTTTCGCTCACATGCAGTGAGTAGTCTTGTGCTACTATAGCGTGGAGATGATAGAAGGACAGGATACAGAGAAGGAGTGTTGTTTTCATGTTCAGATTCATTGACTACAAAATTATATCGGATATTAGAATCTAGAAACTCTGCATGCATTCATCTAGAGTTTAGTCGTCTAGGGTCTGAGCCTGGCAAGGTAGTAGGTTTTAATGGTGTAAAAATCTAAAGTCTTCGCTTGGGAGTGTTAAAGTACAGAAATCGTGCCTTTGGAAGCGGTACGAAGATAAAGTGTCATGATGTTCTCTAGATTCTTGGTGCATTTTATCCACACAAGAGTCTGATGCGATGATTTAGAGCGTGAGGGCCTGACGGAGAACGGGAGGGGCTATGAGGGGGGTAGGGGGTGTATTTAGAGGTTTTATCACAAGAGTAAGGGCTGGATTAGAGCTAGATTAGAATCAAAGATATAATTTGATTAAAGTGTCTATAATTCCAATATTGAACTATTTTTGCCACACAGTGAATTCACGGAGTTTAGTCAGTTCTGTTTGGCTTAGAGTGGGTTATGAAAATTATTGGTATTAATCTTTAGGTACGTCTGATTACATGAGTAAAAGTGCTTCTCTAGCTGCTAGATTTAAATATTCCTTTGATAATTATATATCAAAAGGTACGGGTACATTGATTGGAGGACTAGCTCTTCTGACTTTGGTTTTGGTTTTTATTTTGGCAGTGATTCTGATTTTGTCCGGTATACATCCGGATCAATCTGTTTCATTTACGATTTTTGATTCCCTTTGGGAAAACATGATCCATATGTTGGACCCAGGGACGCTGGGGGATACGGATAGCGATTGGGGGATGCGTAGTTATCTTCTTTTTGTGACATTGATCGGGGTAGTTGTATTATCTACACTGATTGGTTTGGTATCCAATGGTATCTTGACGAAAATTGAAGAGCTAAGAAAGGGGCGTTCTTTTGTGATTGAGAATGATCATACCTTGATTTTAGGATGGTCATCCAAAATTTTCACCATCATTTCTGAATTGATAGAAGCCAACGAAAACCTCAAGGAAGGGGTGATTGTGATCTTGGCAGACAAAGACAAAGTGGAAATGGAGGATGAGATCAAACTCAAAGTAGGGGATACACGCAACACACGAGTGATTTGTCGTACGGGGGACCCGATTGATATCGATGACATTCACATTGCCAACCCATTTGAGTCCAAGTCTATTATCATCCTAGACAAGGACAATGAAAATTCGGATTCACAAATCATAAAAACGATCGTAGCGATCGTGACCAACCCAAAACGAGAGGAGCTGCGTGAGCGACCTTATCACATCACAGCAGAGATCACCCATAGCAAAAATTTGGAAGTAGCGAAGATGGTCGGCAAGGACGAAGTAGAATTGATTTTGTCCGATGATTTTATCTCAAGAATCATGGTGCAGACGAGTCGTCAGTCTGGGTTGAGTGTGGTTTATATCGAGCTCATGGATTATGATGGCGATGAGATCTACTTCACGGATGAGAAGACCGAGAGTTTGGTAGGCAAGACCTTTAGGGATATTATTTTTGCTTACGAGGAATCTGCCATCATGGGGATTCAGTTTAGCGACGGTACAGTAGCAATCAACCCTCCGATGGATACGGTATTCAACCATGGAGACAAGGTCATCGGTATCACCGAAGATGACGATACATTGATCCCATCTGGACGTACAGATTTTGGGATAGATTCGAGTCGTTTTGCGCGACCAAATGACCCGAGTCAAAAGGATGAAAAGATTCTTTTGATTGGATGGAATCATCGAGCCAAAAATATCATTCGTGAATTGGATCAGTATACACCGTACGGTTCTGTGGTCAAGGTGGTCTCTAAATTTGAGGACCCCATTCCAGTGATCGAAAAACTACAGCCATCACTCAAAAACCTCACCGTTGAGTTTTTCAAAGCAGAGACGACAGAGAGAGAGACATTGGAGGATTTGGATATCCCTAGTTTTGATTACATCATGTTGCTGTGCTACGAGCAGCATTACCCTGTGCAGGAGGCAGATGCTCAGACGCTCATCACGCTGCTGCACATCAGAAGTATCGCTGAGCGTACAGAAAAGCATCTCAATCTCGTCAGTGAGATGATTGATATGAAGAATCGCCAATTGGCAGACATTACCAGTGCCGATGATTTCATCGTGAGTGACAAGTTGCTCAGTTTGATGATGACGCAGGTCTCTGAAAATAAATACTTGATGAGAGTGTTTGAAGACTTGTTTGATGCGGATGGATCAGAGATATATATCAAACCTGCCAAAGAGTACGTGACAGTGGGTGAACCGGTGAATTTCTATACCGTCCTCGAGTCAGCCGCCAAGATGAACCAAGTAGCTATCGGGTATAGAATTCTTGCACAAAGCAAAAATGTAGACGCCCAGTATGGAGTGGTAGTCAACCCAAACAAGGCAGAGTACATCAAGTTTGCCGAGAATGATGAAATCATAGTACTCTCTGAGGATTAACCCAGAGAGTATTTTTTAGATAGACTTCAAAGCTGTTCGAATTTCCCGAATGGCTTTTTTTCTGTAAGACTCTTCATGATTGGGACGGGATACCATGCTGTTGATGTACTGCATGATGTCTGCTTGTTGGGCTACATCCAAGTGATGGAGCCTCTTGACGATTTCTTGTTCTAATGCCGGAAGATTCATTTTTCTACTTGTTTTTGGTGGTATTCAAAGTACGTTAGAAAAACGTGAGATTGTATACTCACCTTGATTATCAATGTATTACAAAATCTATACCCAATGATAAACTATTAGGAGACTGAAATCATCGGTGAATTACCTAATTCTGTTTTTGCTGGAAACCACGTATCAACAAGCAAAGGAGCTTCCAAAAGCTCCATCGTGTGTTGTGGGAGGCTTGCAAAGGTGTATTGTTGGTAAAGGTCAATCAGTCAGTTTGTCGATTTGGGCTATGAGGCAATTCTCTGCTTGGGTTGCTATATGTTTTGTCGCGGTTTATACTTGAGTTGGTTAATTTTATCTGCCGGTCTCTTGGTTTTGGCTGGCTGTATATTTTTATGCGACTGTATTGGTTCAATGGAGAGGATCAATTGCCTCATAGATAATCCGTAGGCCTAGAAAATAGTTACTAATTTGCACGAGGGAATTCAAAGAGATTTATTGAAATATGAATAAGAGTAGTAAAGAGTTTTTGTACAAGTACCTGGACAATGCATCACCTACGGGGTTTGAATCATCAGGTCAGAAAATATGGTTGGAGTATGTCAAAGCGTATACGGATGATTACATCACAGATACCTACGGGTCTGTCGCAGCGATCATCAATCCAGAGGCAGCATACAAGGTGGTCATTGAGGCGCATGCAGACGAGATCTCCTGGTTTGTCAACTATATCTCTGATGATGGTTACATCTATGTGATTAGAAATGGAGGTTCGGATCATCAGATTGCACCGTCCAAGCGTGTCAATATTTTTACAGATAAAGGTGTAGTCAAAGGGGTGTTTGGTTGGCCGGCGATTCATGTACGCAAGGATAAGAATGAGGCTACTCCGAGTTTGGACAATATCTTTATCGACGTGGGTTGTGAGACCAAAGAGGAGGTCTTGGACCTGGGGATACAAGTTGGCAATGTCATCACTTTTGATGATGAGTTGATGGAACTCAACGGAAAATACCTGTGTGGTCGTGCCTTGGACAACCGTATCGGAGGCTTTATGATTGCGGAGGTAGCACGCCGATTGTTCGAAAACCAAGTGAAGTTGCCATTTGGATTGTATGTCGTCAATGCGGTACAAGAAGAAATAGGATTGAGAGGGGCAGAAATGATGGCGGCACGCATCAAGCCAAATGCAGCAATCATCACGGACGTGTGTCATGATACGCACTCTCCTATGTATGAAAAGAAGCGTGACGGGGATCAAAAGGCAGGTAAAGGACCTGTGTTGACATTTGGTCCAGCGGTGCAGAATAACCTGCTCAAGATGGTGATGGATGTAGCAGAGAGCAAAGATATCCCATATCAGCGTGCGGCTACCTCTCGGTCAACGGGTACGGATACTGATGCGTTTGCGTACAGTGGGGAAGGAATTGCATCGGCACTGATTTCACTACCGATCAAATATATGCATACCACCGTAGAGACTGCACATCTGGAAGATGTAGAACATGTGATCTCCTTGATGTATGAGTTTATCATGCAGCTCAAAGATGGGCATGATTTCAGTTATTTGAAATAACCAATGGATACCAAAGTAAAAAGCCCAGATCTCTCTGGGCTTTTTCTTAATAAGTAGAATCCTCATACTGTTGGGTTAACATTTTGTTTGTTGTTACAACAGTGATGGCAATCTATGATTTTTTTGAATTAATTCGGGATTGTTAGAATAATATTTGGGTTTTTGAAGTGAATATTATGATTCGTTCAAAAATACTCAATGTGTCTCTACGTAGTTTTATCAAAACGATCGTTTGGGTAGATAGATTTTAACAGGTTTTATTGATTGTTGAAAATTATCTATTCAGATAGAATTTATGTTTATTTGTTTCGAACAAATCTAACAGTCTAATGCCTCAAATTAAGATTAGCTCAGTGCAGTGTACACTCCCAGATGAGATTGACAAAGATGAAATGTATCTCAAGTACGAGGGTAAGAAAGTGTGGCCAGTAGGGGATCGTTATTTCCGAATCGATACAGGAGATGAAGTAGATATTGATATGACCTTGGAGGTAGCCCAAGGCTGGGTGGAAGTGGAGCTATGGGATTTTGATTACCTAAGTTTCAATGACCACCTTGGTACTTTTCGCTTCAATGTGGATGCTCCGAAGGGAGAGTACTCGACAAGTATGGAATTGTACGAGGAGAAGAGCACAGCAAGCTATATCATGAAGTGGGAAGTGTTGTCTTAAGTCTTCTCTGCTTCCCAACGAAACCATTCTGTTGACTTGCAAAGCCGCGGCATTGTTCTTATTTTGTTTAAGGACAATTTGATGATGTGGCGAAATATGAGACTGCCCAAAAAACCACTTGGTAAGTTCAACACTCTGTTGCTTATCCTTTACGTATGTTTTTTTACCATTGATGTTTTTATCAAAGAGATCACCTTTATGCCGTGGTGGTTCTTTTTGGTATTGATCGCATTGCAGTTGGTGCAGATGTACTTTTTGTATCGTGGGATATTGGAGGTATGGGTCGCGCATTTCAATTTGGCCACCCTCATGGGGATGTTGCAGTTGGCTTTGGTTCTCAAGCCTGACTATTTTCATGCAGTGGTCTATTGGGCGGCGGTGGTGCCGATTTTGGTGAGTACAACGCTAGATGGTCGTCATTCCCTTGTATGGTATGTGTTGACTGTCCTATTTGTGCTGTTCAATGGTCTCCATGCTTACGTACAGTTTGGAAGCTATACCTTAGAGATTTTCCCGATGCGATTCATGATTACGGGATTGATATATGTGTTTTTGACCATTTTCGTCGCTGTACTTTACAAGCAGATGAGAGATCGTCAGAGCAAAATATTGGATGTTAAAAACAAACGACTAGCTGCCCAGCGCATGCGGTTGGAAGCTCTCAATAAGGAATTGACTTTGCAACATGATCAGCTTTTGACTGCCCAAAAGCAATTGCTGCAATCTGAGAAAATGGCATCACTTGGGGTGCTGTCAGCTGGGATTGGACATGAAATCAATAATCCCTTGCATTTTATCAAATCGGGTGTGGATGGCCTGGCGAGAGAGCTCGACAAGGACGTAGAGGATGTGCGCAAAGAAACACTACCGTACATGAAGGTGATTCAGGAAGGGGTATCGAGAGCCAACAAGATCGTCAAGAGTTTGAGCCATTTTAGTAGGCAAACGGTCACAATGGATGAGTCGTGTGATATTCATGGTATTCTAGAAAATTGCCTGTCGATACTCCACAATAAGCTCAAATTCAGAGTCGAAGTATTTACCGATTATAGCGCTACTACTCATGTCGTAGTAGGTAACGAGGGGAAGCTACATCAAGCGTTTCTTAATGTACTCACCAATGCGGAGCAGTCGATGGATGAGCGTGGAAAATTAACAGTGAGTACGAAATCTTCTGGATCAGATATACGGGTGTCTATATCAGATACGGGGAGCGGGATCAAGGAGGCGGATCTTGACAAAATTCATGACCCATTTTTTACTACCAAAGAGCCAGGGTTAGGGACGGGGCTAGGTTTAGCTATTACACACAAGATTCTCGAAGAGCATGGGGTTCGTGTAGAAGTCCAATCAGAGGAGAATGTAGGAACTGAATTCGTGTTGATATTCCCGATAAAGTAGTACACGGGGAATAAAAAAGCCGATTCGAAAGGAATCGGCTTGAAGTGTCTGTTCGTTGGTGATTACAGGTGGATTGCTTCACCGTACGCATCCTCTACGGCATCTTTGATCGCTTCAGACATGGTAGGGTGTGGGTGAATCGCTTTCATGATTTCGTGACCCGTAGTTTCTAATTTTCTAGCGACTACAGCCTCTGCGATCATGTCTGTCACACCTGCTCCGATCAAGTGACATCCGAGCCACTCGCCATACTTGGCATCAAAGATCACTTTGACAAATCCTTCTGAGTTTCCTCCTGCTTGGGCTTTTCCAGAAGCAGAGAATGGGAATTTTCCTACTTTGATTTCGATTCCAGCTTCTTTTGCAGCTTTTTCGGTCATGCCTACAGATGCAATTTCAGGCGTACAGTATGTACAACCTGGGATGTTTTCATAGTCGAGCGGCTCAGGGTTTTCACCACAGATTTTTTCCACACATATGATCGCCTCTGCAGAGGATACGTGTGCCAATGCCGGCCCGTGTACGATATCACCGATGGCGTATATGCCTGGGAGGTTTGTTTTGTAGTAGTCGTCCACGATGATTTTGCCTCGGTCGGTCATCACGCCTACATCTTCGAGACCGATGCCTTCGATGTTGGTTGAGACTCCTACAGCTGACAATACGATGTCACAATCGATTTGCTCTTCGCCTTTGGCTGTTTTGACAGTCACTTTGCATCCCGACCCTTTGGTGTCTACAGCAGTCACTTCAGCGCTCGTCATGATATTCATGCCTTGCTTTTTGAATGATCTCGCCAATTGTTTTGAGACATCTTCGTCCTCTACAGGGACAATATTTGGTAGGTACTCTACGATTGTGACTTCTGTGCCGATGGAGTTGTAGAAGTATGCAAACTCTACACCGATGGCACCAGAACCAACAATGACCATTTTCTTAGGTTGTTTAGGTAGCGTCATTGCTTCTCTATACCCAATGATCTTTTTGCCATCAATTGGTAGAGTAGGTAGTTCTCTAGAACGCCCCCCAGTAGCAATGATGATACTGTCAGCTGTGTAACTTTCGGTTTTGCCCTCAGCATCTGTGACAGTTACTGTCTTGTTGGCGGCTACTTTGCCAAACCCCAACAATTGGTCGATCTTGTTCTTTTTGAGAAGGAATTGTACTCCTTTGCTCATTGTGTCAGCGACACCACGGCTTCTCTTGATCATTCCTCCAAAATCCGCTTTGGAGTCCTTGACGGTGATTCCGTAGTTTTCTGCGTGAGAAATGTATTCGAAAACACTGGCACTTTTCAAAAGAGCTTTTGTAGGAATACATCCCCAGTTGAGGCAGATGCCTCCGATTTCTGCTTTTTCAACCACTGCAACTTTTTTCCCTAGTTGGGATGCTCTGATAGCTGCAACGTATCCGCCAGGACCGCTACCTATCACTATAATGTCATATTTGTTTGCCATAATTCTTTTACTGAATAAGAAGAGACCTGATTCGTTTAGGCTCTAAAGAGCTGCAAATTTAATGGCTTTGGCTTGAGAATAAAAGGGAATCGGTAAGCTAAAACGCAAATAGCCTGTCATAATACAGCTCCAAATGCGTATGGGGGAATTTTTGATAAAAAATCCAATGGATAGATTGAAACGATGTATTTTTGGACGAAAATTTCGACAGAAAACCATTTACAAACAATCAAATGAAATGAGTATCATGGACTTTTCAAAAGCATAGATGTGTCCAAATACGCGTATCAGGTGACTACAAAAAATTAATTCACACATGAAATTATTGGAAGGAAAAACAGCTTTGGTGACAGGTGCTTCTAAAGGTATCGGTAGAGCAATTGCTATCAAATATGCACAACAGGGAGCAAATGTGGCATTTACCTATTTGTCAAGTGTAGAGAAAGGCGAGGCGTTGGTTGCAGAACTGGAAGCTTTTGGCGTGAAAGCCAAGGGCTATCGATCAGATGCATCGAAATTTGATGCAGCAGAGGAATTGGTCAGTAACGTAGTGGCTGATTTTGGTCAGCTCGATGTATTGATCAACAACGCTGGGATTACCAAAGATAACCTTTTGATGCGTATGACAGAGGAAGCATGGGATGATGTGATCAACGTTAATCTTAAATCATGTTTTAATACGGTCAAAGCAGCTACTCGAACTTTCATGAAGCAGAAATCGGGTTCTATCATCAACGTGTCGTCTGTAGTCGGAGTGAAGGGCAATGCGGGGCAATCTAATTATGCAGCTTCTAAGGCTGGGATTATTGGGTTTACCAAATCAGTGGCATTAGAGCTTGGATCTAGAAATATCCGTAGCAATGCTATCGCACCGGGATTTATCGAGACGGAAATGACCGAAGTGTTGGACGAAAAGGTAGTACAAGGTTGGAGAGAAGGCATTCCAATGAAACGAGGAGGACAGCCTGAAGAAGTAGCTGATGCCTGTGTGTTCTTAGGGTCCGATATGTCTACATATATTTCTGGCCAGGTATTGAACATCTGTGGAGCGATGTTGACCTAATGCAAGAGACTCCTTCTCAGGATGATCCTTGGTTGTGATGATTCTGAGAAGGAGAATGATTGAGAACTCTTCTGATTCCAATGCCAAAAACGTAGCACTATTGCCCATCATTCAATTTGAATATTCTGTTTGGCTCTTGCCACTCTACCTGTTGATCGCCTGTGCCATCAGCTATCTCCTCTATTCGAAAAAAACACCGTGGAACTCCGTTACCAACAAATTACTTTTTGTGCTGCGTGTTATGATTTTCACGTCACTTGGGATCCTTCTATTGAATCCGCTCTTCAATCAATACATCGAGCAAGTTGAAAAACCCCAAGTCGTACTGGTCGTGGATCATTCTACTTCGATGCTCAACCACACGGACTCCCTTCAAGTACGAACTATCCATCAGACGGTGTCGGATTTGGAAGAAACCTTGGAAGGTAAGGGGTACGATGTGCTCAAAAGTAACCTCGATCAAGAGTTGGAGACTTGGACGCAATTGGAGTTTAGCGGACAAACCACCGATTTGAGTGCTGCGCTGCAACGAATCGCAGCGCGCTATGAAAACGCCAATCTAGCAGCAATGTATCTAGTGTCGGACGGTAAGTACAATCGTGGGCAATCACCCGTGTATCAATCGTATCCGTTTGTGATGCATACTATCGGAGTAGGAGATACAACACAAAAATATGACCTTGCGATCCGAAATGTACTGTTCAATAAGATCGCTTATCAAGGCAATCGTTTTCCGATAGTTGCAGAAGTGTATAATTTCGGTTTTTTGGATGAAAAAACGACGCTTAGACTCACCAAAAAAGGAAAGACAATAGCCTCAAAGCAACTTGTCTTTGACAGAGAAGAGGGACTGGTCAAAGTGGAGTTTGAAGTGGAGGCGAAGGATCAAGGTTTGCAGCGGTTGGATGTGGTAATCGATGGGTTTGAGGAGGAATCCATTCAAACCAACAATCGCCAGAGCATCTATGTAGATGTGATTGATGGGAAACAAAGTGTCCTTTTGGTTGCGCCTGCCCCGCATCCAGATCTCAAGACTCTGCGTGAGGTGATCGAAAAGAATAAGAATTTTGAAGTGAAGCTCTTCGTGCCAGGTCTGAGTGAGATGCCGATAGAGAAGGTGGACTTGGCTATTGTACACAATGCCTTTGATAGTCGTCGACGGACACAGAAAGTTGTCAACGAATTGATTGAACAGAAGGTGCCCATGTTTTATGTCTTAGGGTTTCAAACGAATTTCAATGCATTGCCACTGGGTCCGTCAGAACTGGCTATTGCGCAGCGCAGGAATCAAAAGGACCTAGTTACAGCACAGCTCAATCCAGACATGGATTTGTTTATTGTGACTTCGGATCTCAATGAGCGCTGGCAGGAGTTTGTTCCTGTATTGGCTCCCTACGGGGAAATAACCATACCTGCTGACGCCAAGGTGCTCTTGCATCAACGAGTAGGAGCCGTGACTACTCAGCGCCCCCTACTGTATACTACTCTACATTCGGACGTGAAACATGCCTATTTGCTAGCTGATGGGATATGGCAGTGGCGATTGCAGGAGTACGCTTCGTACGAAAATACAGATAGTTTTGATGAATTCTTTCTCAAGTTGGTTCAATACCTGAGTACCAAGGTCGACAAGCGTAAGTTCAAGTTCTATCCAGTGCGCAACGAGTACGGTACAAACCAAATAGTTGAGTTTCAGTCAGAGTTGTACAATGAAATCTATGAGAGGGTGTACGGAGAGGAGCTACAAGTGAGGATCATGTCTGAGAATGGGTTGAGTAAAGAATATGCATTTGTGCCATCGTCAGAATACTCACTGTTGAAAGTTGCCAATTTGGAGGCAGGGAAGTATCAGTATGAAGCTATATGGACTGAGAAAAAGGACAGGGTGAATGGGGATTTTATCGTTAGAGACGAGCAGCTGGAACAATTTGATCAAGTGGCAGACTTTGGTTTGATGCGAGCTTTGGCTGAGGCTAATGACGGGGTGTTTTATACGCTTAGCGATCAGGCCAAACTGTACCGAGATGTGGAAGATTTTGCTTTCAAAGGACGTGTCCATTTTGAGGAAGATGTGTACCCTGCAATCAATCTGTGGTGGTGCTGGGTGTTGGTTTTGACTCTAGCCAGTACAGAGTGGTTTGCCCGTAAGTATTCAGGAGGGTATTGAAACACAGAAAACCTGTTAGTAGCTAACAGGTTTTCTGTGTTTCAAACTGTGTTTGAATTCAAGAAGGAATAGACTTCAAGTTTATTCTTCTTTCTTTTCTTTTTTAGCTTTTTGCTTTTTGACGGATATATCCAGTTCTTCCGCACCTTCGCTGTGATCAGCTAGGAGCGTATCTCCTTCTTGTACATTGCCCTGGAGGATGAATTCCGCTATTTGGTCTTCGAGATACTTCTGTATGGCTCTGTTGAGTGGACGAGCACCAAAGGCCTGATCGTATCCTTTATCTGCCAAGAAGTCTTTGGCTTTGCTTGTCAACTCTACGTTGTACCCTAGCTCTATCACGCGCTCGAGTAGTTTGTCCAACGAAATGTCGATGATTTTGTGAATGTTTTCACGCTCCAGTGAGTTGAAGACAATCACATCATCTAGTCTGTTCAAAAACTCTGGAGAGAATGCCTTTTTCAAAGCACTTTGGATGGTTGATTTCATGATATCATCCAAGTTCTCTTTTTTGTTTTTGTTCATGAAACCGATACCTGATCCAAAATCCTTGAGGTCTCGTGCTCCTATGTTAGAAGTCATGATGATGACGGTGTTTCTAAAGTCAACTTTACGCCCCAATCCATCGGTCAATATGCCATCATCCAATACTTGAAGAAGGATATTGAACACATCGGGGTGTGCTTTCTCTATTTCGTCTAATAGTACCACACTGTAAGGTTTTCTTCTCACTTTTTCAGTAAGTTGTCCCCCTTCTTCATAGCCTACATATCCCGGAGGTGCCCCCACGAGTCTTGATACAGAGAATTTTTCCATGTATTCACTCATGTCAATTCTGACCAAGGCATCGTCTTTGTCAAAGAGGTACTTGGAGAGTACTTTGGCCAATTCGGTTTTTCCGACACCCGTAGGTCCCAAGAATACAAACGAACCAATTGGCTTGTTTGGATCTTTCAATCCTACTCTAGTTCTTTGGATCGCTTTGGTCAATTTGGCGATTACCTCATCCTGTCCGATGACTTGTTTTTGCAAGTCTTCTTTCATGCTGAGCAACTTCTTGCTTTCCTTTTGTGCGATTCGCTTGACAGGTACTCCCGTCATCATAGCGATGACTTCAGCCACGTTTTCTTCGGATACTTCGAATCGCTGAGACTTGGTTTCTTCTTCCCACTTGGCCTTAGCTAGCTCGAGTTGCTCGATGAGTTTTTTCTCTTTGTCTCGCAACTGCGCGGCTTCTTCGTATTTCTGACTTTTGACGACCTGATTTTTTTCGACTTTGACTGCCTCGATGGACTCTTCTAGACTGACGATTTCGTCTGGTACATAGATGTTATTGATATGGACTCTAGAGCCCGCTTCGTCCATGACGTCTATAGCCTTGTCTGGAAGGAATCTATCGCTGATGTATCTGTCGGATAGACTTACACATGCTTCGATAGCTTCCTTGGTGTAGTTGACATTGTGATGATCTTCGTATTTATCTTTGATGTTATTTAGGATTTGTACGGTTTCATCTTTCGTCGTAGCATCTACCATTACCATTTGGAATCGTCTCGCCAACGCTCCGTCCTTTTCGATGTATTGTCTGTATTCATCCAATGTAGTCGCTCCGATGCATTGGATTTCTCCACGAGCAAGTGCTGGCTTGAACATGTTGGAGGCATCAAGTGATCCTGAAGCACCACCAGCTCCTACTATCGTATGTAGTTCATCGATAAACAGGATGACTTCTGGAGATTTTTCGATCTCGTTCATTACGGCCTTCATGCGCTCTTCGAACTGGCCTCTGTACTTCGTTCCTGCAACGAGTGAGGCTAAGTCGAGTGTTACGACTCGTTTGCCAAACAATACTCTAGAGACTTTTTTCTGGATGATTCTAAGGGCAAGTCCCTCAGCGATGGCTGTTTTACCAACACCTGGCTCACCGATTAGGATCGGGTTGTTTTTCTTTCTACGGCTCAGGATCTGAGCGACACGTTCGATTTCTTTGTCTCGACCTACGATAGGGTCGAGTTTGTCATCTTCAGCCATTTTGGTCAAGTCTCTACCAAAATTGTCCAAGACAGGAGTTCTTGATTTCTCACCTCCTTTGCCTGATGGATCCTTGCTCGATGATCCGCCACTGCCACCAGCACCAAATAGCCTAGAATCGTCTTCTGGTTCGTCTGTGTCCGATGAAGAGGACATTGGGTGCTCAGTTTGATACTCGAGCAACTCTTTGACTACATCGTAGGCGACATCAAATTTGTCTAAAATTTGTGTACCGATATTGTCCTCATCTCTCAGTATAGAGAGCAGAAGATGCTCGGTACCGATCAATTGGCTCTTGAATATTTTTGCCTCTAGGTATGTGATTTTCAATACCTTCTCTGACTGTCGTGTCAAAGGGATATTGGCTAGGTTTTTTACATTGTTGGTAGCAGAACCTTTTGTTGCTTTTTCAATCGATGCTCTGAGTTCGTCAAGTGAAACGCCTAACTTCTTCAACAAGCTGATAGCAACTCCCTCACCCTCGCGTATCATGCCAAGTATGAGGTGTTCTGTACCGATATAATCGTGCCCCAATCTGAGTGCTTCTTCGCGACTCAGTGATATCACCTCTTTTACTCGATTCGAAAATTTTGCTTCCATGTGCTACTTCGTTGTAGTAAAACTATTTTTAATCTAATTAAAACTAAACAATAACTTAAAAACGATCAATTATATTAACCTGTATAGTCGCAGTTTAGTTTCATAAATATTTGTCGGATTCAGGCCCTGTATTGCTCAGTAAATCCAATATGCTCAAGTTGGGTGCAAATTCTTTACCAAACAATTGCGGGTATGAGACGGGATCTTTGATGTTGGACCAAATATATGGCTTTTTGGGGTGAATAGCGGATCTCATGTCGTTGAATTGGTTCTCCGAATTACTTTCGTAGGTTTCTGTGAAATTTATTTTCGTGTCAATATGTAGTGCTTTGAGACAGAATGACAGAATTTCATTGTTGAGTTCGAGTAGTCGCTCGTGTTTTTTGAACAGAATGTCGTGTAGATATTGTTCGTAATATTCGAAAAAGGGGGATTTGTTGTAGGCCGAAAGTAGGGCTCGCCAGTGATCATTGAGCCAACGGTGAGTGTATTCGATTCGGATATCTTCCATCTTTATTTTCTTATTGCCACCGATCATCGGGATGGCAAGGGGGAGTATGCGGTTGGATCCAAGGATGTAGCATCGGTTGCGATATGTCTGTTTTTGAAAGTGCTCTTGCGTCTCTATCCATACTTCATCCAGTGATTTAAGGTATGAGAAGTAAGCTATGCATGGGAAATAGTGACTGTCAATGATCGTCTTCATAGAAAATCGGATATGTCTCCCATTCCTTCTCTGACAACCATAGCCTCCCCTTCGGTACAGTCGATGACTGTACTGGCTATATTTTGTCCATAGCCTCCGTCGATGACGATATCCACTTTGCCCTTGAATTTTTCATAGATCAATTCGGGATCTGTAGAATACTCTAATATTTCATCGTCATGATGTATGGATGTTGTGATGATGGGGTTTTCAAGTTCGCGGACAATTTCTCTTGGTATATTATGATCTGGGACTCGGATACCGATGGTTTTTTTGGATGCGTTGAGCATCTTAGGGACTTTGGTACTGGAGTTTAGAATGAAAGTGAAAGGCCCTGGTAGCGCTTTTTTCATGAGCTTGAAAGTAGAGGTGTCCAGTGATTTGGTGTATTCGGAAATGTGACTCAGATCATAGCATATGAATGAGAAGTCCACTTTTTTGGAGCGAATGTCCTTGAGTTGCTTGATGTGGTCGATGGCTCGGGAGTTGAATATGTCACACCCCATCCCGTAGATCGTGTCTGTTGGGTAGATGATGACGCCACCTTTGCGTAGGACGTTGACGATTTGTGATATTTTTCGAGGATCAGGGTTCTCCTGGTACAGTTTGATAAACTCTGTTTTCATAAGGATCAAAATTAATCAATTGTATCGTTTTAATATTATGGATTAAATACTTCGAGAAATGAATCTGCTAGGAGTAAATAATTATTTTTGCGTCCTTATGGATAAGAAAAAAGTGATTTTAGGGGCGGCTATTGTTTCATTTTCGGTGATGCTCTCTTCTTTTGGTTTTTATTTTCATCAGGTGGTATATGCGCCCAATTTCTTATATGAGCGACAACCAAAGCCCTTGGTCATTCCGACAGGATCGGATTTCAAATACGTGCAAGACGAATTGGGAAGAGGTAAATATTTGGATGATTACATCAGTTTTAGTTTTTTGGCCAAAATGATGAGTTATGATGAGCATGTCAAGCCAGGGTTGTATCTCATGGAACCGGGCATGAGCAATATGGAAGCGATCCGACTGCTTCGCTCTGGGCAGCAGACTCCTGTCAATGTGACATTCAATAATGTACGCTTGGTAGTGCCTGATCTGACGGAAAAAATTACTAAGAACTTGGAAATGACGGAGGAGGATTTCGAAGCAGTGCTCCGCAATGACTCACTTATCGAAGCGAATGGTTTTGACAGTTTGACGATTGTGTCGATGTTTATACCCAATACCTATCAGGTCTACTGGAATACTACTCCGTTGGCTCTTTTTATGAAAATGAAAAAGGAGTACGATAAATTTTGGTCGGTCGAGCGATTGTCTAAGGCAGATTCGATTGGCTTGAACCCAAAGCAAATATCGGTACTGGCCTCTATCGTGCAGGCTGAGACGATTATGTCTGACGAACGCCCAGTGGTGGCAGGGTTGTATCTCAACAGGTTGAGAAGAGGGATTCCGCTGCAGGCAGATCCGACGCTGGTATTTGCTGCGCAAGACTTTGAAATAAAAAGAGTCTTGACCAAGCATACGCTGATAGAGTCTCCATATAATACGTATAAGTATACAGGTCTTCCCCCCGGGCCAATCAATATGCCGAGCATAAGTTCTTTAGACGCTGTTCTCAACTACAAGGAGCATCGATACATTTATATGTGTGCCAAGGAAGATTTTTCAGGGTATCACAATTTTGCCACGAATCTGAAAGACCACAATAGCAATGCACTGCGGTACCAGCGTGCATTGAATAAAGCAGGGTTGTATAGGTAAGGATGGCGAAGGAATATAGTTTTTTTGAGGACGTGTATGAGGTGGTCAAATTGATCCCAAGTGGGCGTGCGACGAGTTATGGCCTGATTGCGAATTATCTAGGGACGAAACTCAGTGCGCGCATGGTAGGGTGGGCGATGAATGCAGCGCACGGGGTGCCAGATGTCCCAGCTCACCGTGTGGTCAATCGGGACGGGCTACTGACAGGGAAAGCGCATTTTGCTACTCCGACCCTCATGCAAGAACTGCTTGAAGAAGAAGGGCTCACTGTAGAGAAAGATAAGATCCAGCATTTCAAGTCCATTGTCTGGGACCCTGCTGTTGAGCTGGGGATTTAGACTTAGTCTTTGGACGAATGGCTGATCAGAGCGAGTCCTATGAAACTGAGTAGTCCATTGAGTAGGAGCAGTTCAAAGCCAAACTGATACCCTCCAAACCAAACTTCGGAGTATTTGTTGATGAAAAACGTCAGTACAGGGGCTGTCAGGCAGACCACGGGTACCCATCGGTCCTGAACGGGGCGCCTGGTGAATAGTCCAAATGCATACAAGCCCAACAAGGGGCCGTAGGTGTATCCAGCCACTCGAAACACTTGATTGATGACACTGTCGTCATTGATGGCTTTGAAGATGAGTATGACCAAAAAGATCAGTGCAGAAAAACCGAGATGGATCCATCTGCGCTGTGTGTGGCTTGATTCGTCAGGCTTCTTTTCTAAAAAGTCAATATAGAATGAGGTGGTCAATGCCGTGAGTGCCGAGTCTGCACTGGAATAGGCTGCAGCAGTGACACCCAATAAGAAAACGATTCCCCCAAGTAAACCAAAATGGTTGATCGCAAGATATGGGAAGAGTGCGTCGGTGGTTTGTGTAAGATCGATATTTTTGACATCAACGTAATGGTAAAGCAAGGTTCCTAGTCCTAAAAAGAACAAGTTGACGAAAACTAAGACGATACTGAACCAGAGCATATTCTTCTGTGCGTCTTGGAGGGATCGGCATGTGAGATTCTTTTGCATCATGTCTTGATCTAGCCCAGTCATCACGATTGCGATGAACGCACCAGCAAAAAATTGTTTGAAGAAGTTGTGAGGTGACTGCCAATTCCAAATGAAGATGTTCGATGTGGTGCTATTTTGGATCGTGGCGAACAGCTCGCTAGGCGAATAGTCAAGATCCGTACCGATGATCCAGATGCTGATGCCAACGGCGAGCAACATGAATAGCGTCTGCAGAGTGTCGGTCCATACGATGGTTTTGATACCTCCTTTGAACGTGTAGAGCCATATGAGTGCAATAGTGACAAACACAGATGCTGCAAAAGGAATCTCAAACGCATCGAAAAAGGCGACTTGAAGCACGGTCGCAACGAGAAATAGTCGGAAAGCAGCTCCAATTACTCTAGAAATCAAGAAAAAGAATGCGCCGGTTTTGTAGGAGGATTGGCCAAATCGACCTTGGAGGTACTGGTAGATTGAGACTAGGTTGAGTCGATAGTAGAGAGGTAAGAGCACCTTGCCAATGACTAAGTACCCAAGAAGATAACCCAAGACAATTTGGAAGTAGGACCAGTGACTACTACCTACTTCCCCAGGTACGGAAATGAAGGTGACCCCAGAGAGGGAAGCCCCAATCATCCCAAAGGCTACCAAGTACCAAGGAGACTGACGGTTGGCAGTGAAAAAGGACTCGGTGGTTATGTCTTGACTCGTCCATTTTGCGATAAGCATCAAAACAGCGAAATATCCAGCGATGATAAGAAATACCAATAGTGGGCTCATGAGTAGTGTGTTGGACCGACGGCAAACATATCAAATTTCACCATGTCGGGCTTGTCCAGCTCAAGAGAATAATGAAGGGGTGGGTGGGTTCTCATAGTATTTAGACGTAAATTTGCCGCTTATGCAAGAGAGAGCTACCGCGGAGAAGGTATCATTCAATCATGAAGATGCTACTTCGAAACAATTCGTTCAGACATTGAACAAACGAGTGAACGAATACTTCCAGTCAAACGGGATTTCCAAACACGGGAATGCGACGTTGTACATCAAAACGGTAGTGATGTTGTCTATGTTTATTGTGCCCTACTTTGTGGTCATTCTAATGGAACCACAAGGTCTCGTAGCTTTAGGCCTGATGATCATCATGGGGATGGGAATGGCTGGAATCGGGTTGTCGATCATGCATGATGCGATTCATGGGGCGTATTCTTCTAACCGTACGGTCAACAAAATCCTCGGCTATACATTAAACCTCGTAGGAGGCAATGCCATCAACTGGCGTATCCAGCACAATGTCAAGCACCACACCTATACCAATATCGAAGAGCATGATGAAGATATAGAGCCGAAGGCTATTTTGAGATTTTCTCCAGGGACGAAGTTGAAGCCTATTCATAAGTACCAGTATTTGTATGCATGGTTTTTCTACGGGCTGGGGACTTTCTTTTGGGTGACGTTCAAGGATTTTGCTAAGATCACGCGATACAACAAGGAAGGCTTGTTGGCCAAAAACACGAAGAGTATTGCAGGAGAGTATGTGATATTGATCCTAACAAAGGTCGTGTATTATATCTATGCGATCGGTGTACCGGTCTATTTCACTTCGTATACGGGATGGCAGATTTTCGGTGGGTTTATGCTCATGCACTTTGTGGCAGGTATGGGCTTGGCGGTGATTTTTCAGCCTGCACACCTGATGAATGAAGTGGATTTTCCAGCACCAGACAAAGACGGTAACATGGAGTATTCGTGGACGGTACATCAACTGTACACCACTGTGAATTTCGGGAATCAAAACCGAATATTGGATTGGTACGCTGGTGGGTTGAATTTCCAAATCGAGCACCATTTGTTTCCGCATATATGCCATGTGCATTACAAGCATCTGGCTAAGATTGTCAAAGAAACTGCTGCAGAGTACAATTATCCTTACTACGCAGAACCGACATTTAGATCGGCACTATTGGCACATGGGCGTATGCTCAAAGCCTTAGGTTTGCCTGCAAAGGCTGCAGCGTAGCTGCTAGCGGGTTGTCCAAAGATCAGAATCTCTGGAGGTGTGAAATACAGCTACGATTAGTATCGTAGAATTACTCTTGTCGATTCGAAAATGAACACCGTAGGGGAATTTCTTCAGGTAGATGATTCGGGTTTGCTCGAATCGGGTTTGTGATTTGAACGGAAATGTATGGATGCTATCTATGGCTTGTTGGAGTCTAACTTCAAAGGCATGTCCTAACCCGTTGTTTTGTTCGGTGTAGAATAAATAGGCATCACGAATATCTTCTTCAGCAGCCTTTGTGATTTCTACAGCGTACGCCATGCTGCCTATTTTTTAAACAAATCCTTTTTTGCACTGTCCCAACTCCTCGTTTTCATTTCTCCACTATCGACAAGTTCTAGGCGCTTAGAAACTTCTTGTTGTTGCCATTCGGGAACAGATTTTTCTTCGTTGATAGATACGTAATCTAAGGTCTGAATTAAATCCATAAAGGTGTCAAACCTATTGTCCTGTATGTCAAGTGTGATTTTCATGAGACATGATTTAAAGTCCTAATAAAGAATACAATAAGGCTTTTTTGAATCGGAAAAACAAATGGATGATCAAAAATCAATATTGTTAAATAGTACTTATGAGATTTACTTACACTTTGCGAAAGCAATGTCTAGGTCCGCTTGGATGTCTTCGATGTGTTCTAGCCCTACGGAGAGACGAATCAAGTTGGCGGTGATGCCTGTTGCTTCACGCTCTTCATCGGTGAGTTTGGCATGAGTCGTCGAGGCAGGGTGCGTTACGATGGTACGCGTGTCACCCAGATTGGCACTGAGCGAGCACATCTCTACACCTTCCAAGAAAGTCTTGCCTGCTTCTAAGCCTCCTTTGATTCCAAACGAAACCATACCGCCGCCCGTACTCATCTGTTTTTTGGCAATTTCGTGCTGCGGATGTGAAGGAAGGAAAGGATAACGTACCCATTCTACCTGCGGATGTGCTTCTAGATATTCAGCTAGTTTGAGTGCGTTTTCGCTGTGTCGATCCATACGCACGGCGAGGGTTTCCAAGCTCTTGGATAGAATCCATGCGTTGAAAGGAGACAGGGAAGGTCCAGTACTTCTCGAAAAAGTAAAAATGTCTGCGATCAAGTCTTTGCGACCGAGTACCATGCCACCCATCACGCGACCTTGACCATCGATGTACTTGGTGGCAGAGTGGATGACCAAATCTGCCCCAAACTCGATTGGACGCTGAATATATGGTGTAGCAAAACAATTGTCTACGATCAATATCAGATCATGCTTTTTGCAAAACGCGCTCGCAAAATCCAGGTCGATCAATTCAATCCCAGGGTTAGTAGGTGTCTCTAGGTATAGCAACTTAGAGTTAGGTTTGACAGCTGCGTCCCAGCTACTGGTGTCGTTGAGGTCGACATAGTCACTGCTGATGTTGTACTTGGGCAGAAACTTGCTGAAAATCGTATGCGTCGAGCCGAAGATCGATCGGACGGAGAGCATGTGATCACCCGCTGACAATATCGTCATGAAGGTGGTGAAGATCGCCGACATCCCAGTAGCGGTAGCGAATCCCGCCTCTGCTTTTTCCAACTTGCACATCTTATCGATGAGTTCACTGGTGTTGGGGTTGGTAAATCGGCTGTAGGTATTGCGATCGATTTCGCTGGCAAAAGTCGCGCGCATTTCTTCCACATCGTCAAACAAAAAGCTTGACGTCAAGTACATCGGTGTAGAGTGCTCCTTTTCTGGAGTTGTTTCTATCTGTGTCCTAATGGCTTCTGTTTCGAAATGCTTATTGACTTTACTCATCTTCTATCTAATCAATTGACGAATTGCCCTGTTTTGAGCAAGGTGCAAATATGGCTTTTTCTTCCCTGAAATTGAAGGAAGAGCGATGACTATTATCATACATTTACTTAGGTTTGCGGTCGCGTAAATTTATGAGTGACAAGCCACAAATACTGAAGATTGAAAAAAACTTTCCGCTAGAGCGGGGAGGGGAGTTGCCTGCTTTGGAGATTGCCTACCATACGTGGGGTGAACTCAATGAGGCCAAGGACAATGTGGTCTGGGTATTTCATGCGCTTACTGCCAATTCTAATTTGGCGGATTGGTGGGGCGATATCCTCACGGACGAATCAGCCCTCAGTCCTCAGAAGTATTTCATTGTATGTGCCAATATACTCGGCTCACCCTACGGGACCTCTAGTCCGCTGACCATCAACCCAGAGACGGGGGCACCATATTATTCGGATTTTCCGATGTACACGATACGTGACATGATCGCTGCGCACCAGTTGCTGAGGGATCATCTCGGAATCAAAAAAGTAGCCATAGGGCTCGGTGGCTCGATGGGTGGTTTTCAGGCCTACGAATGGGCGGTACAAGAACCAGAGTTCTTCGAAAAACTGATCTTAGTAGTGACTGGGCCTAAAGAGTCGCCATGGAGACTGGCTGTACACAGTGCGCAACGCATTGCCATAGAGGCTGATCCGACTTGGAGAGACCACGATATGCGTGCGGGTGAACATGGAGTCGCTGCGGCGCGTGCCATTGGGATGTTGTCTTATCGCAACCATACGATCTTTAATCAGACCCAAGCTGACGAGATATCCAAGATGGATGATTTTCGGGCAGACTCTTATATGAGGTACCAGGGCAAGAAACTGATCGATCGCAAGTTTCAAGGCTACCTGCTTTGGTCGATGACCAAGGGAATGGACTCGCATGATATCGGCCGTGATCGCGGCGGGGTAGAGGCGGCACTGCAACTGATCCAAGCGGAGGTGCTCCAGATTTCTATAGACTCTGACATCCTATTCGCCTGTGACGAACAAGAGTGGATCGCCTCACACATCCCTAAGGTCACTTACCGTGAAATCAAATCCCTCTATGGACACGATGGTTTCCTGACAGAATTCGGTA
Source organism: Reichenbachiella sp. 5M10 (assembly GCF_002742335.1). Taxonomy (NCBI): domain Bacteria; kingdom Pseudomonadati; phylum Bacteroidota; class Cytophagia; order Cytophagales; family Reichenbachiellaceae; genus Reichenbachiella; species Reichenbachiella sp. 5M10. The sequence goes on from NZ_MDGR01000007.1 coordinate 370,366, forward strand.
AGATCAACGTCCTGATGAAGGAGTTTTTACAGTAGAGCATCTAATTTTTAAGGAACTTCAATGTTTGTTGACCTGTAGGAGAAGAGAGCTTAACTAAGTAGAGTCCCGATGGCAAGGAAGGAATTTTTTGATTGATCATATTACCAATCGTCTCTATTGATGCCGGTGAATTGTGGGATAGGATCACATGCCCAAAAGAGTTGGTAAGCATCATTGTATAGGGATTGGTACTTGAAGAAAATTGAACCTCTCGGCTTACAGTACTAGGAAACAAAGTGATGTTTGTTTGAGAAGGAGCTTGAAGAAATAACGTTGGACTAAATACATGAGTCTCATGGTAATCAAGTTGTTTTAATCGATAGTACGCACTTTCGTTGAAGTTCAAGTCTGTGAAAGAATAATACTGTTTTTGGTTGGTTGTGCCGTTTCCTTCGATAAATCCAATCGTTTCGTATTGCAAGCCATTCGTGCTTTTTTGTATTTCAAACCCTAAGTTATCGATTTCGGTGGCTGTGACCCATTCAAGATAAGCATAGTGATTAGAGGCATTGACACTAAAGGAAATGAGCTCAACGGGTAGTGCAGAACAAGCCCCGCCATTGCAGGATACTGTACCATAGTACCCTGAGTCATCTGTCCCACTATTGGTGATGACTCCATCTACTATTAGAGCCCCATTTCCCGATAAAATCCCAAAGCTACCTGTTTGCAGACCTCCCGTGATATTCATGGTGCCGTCTAACTCGAGCATTGTGGAAGATATATTGCCAAAGAAAGTGTCCCCATCTATAGTGAATTGCGCTCCTTCTTCTATCGTAATGTTCGCTCCAAAATCGATTGAAAAGCTGCCGTTTATTTCTACTAAACCATTAGGGGAAGTATCATCCCCTTGCACGGTGATCAATCCTCCATTTTGAATAAAGGTAGGAGAAGTAATTGTCAAAGAACCCGTTTCTTCAATAACAATGTTGGCATTGGAAAGGACATCTCCGGTATTTGTAATGCTACAATCTGTAGAGATGTTGAAAGTCCCTCCGAGAGAGAGGTCACTTCCATCTATGGCTGGACATGTTTGTGCTAAGCTAAGAATTGGTGATACGAGTGCACAGAGTAATATAAATTTACCTTTGTTAAAGGGCATGCTTGTAGGTTTAGGTAGTCGGTAGGCAATGGTTGTTTAAATTTAAGAGCTTAGATCCAAACCTGCATATGTATTGATCTAAATCATGATATTCCATGGATTAATTCATGGAATAGAGCTAAACAATCTATAGTTAATACATTTTTAATGGCGGGTTAATAATAGAATGAGCAAACTTATTTCTTGATGTAACTATTGTTACAATCCCAAGATGGTTAGAGCCGTACCTTTGTTGTATAGTTTAAATGAAGAACTTTAAAAACATTGACTCATGAAGATAGAACAGATATATACTGGGTGTTTGGCGCAGGGAGCGTACTACATCGAGAGCAAGGGAGAGGCAGCCATCATTGATCCGCTGCGTGAAGTAGGCTCGTACATCGCTAAGGCCGAAGCAGACGGTGCAGCCATCAAATATATTTTCGAAACACATTTTCATGCGGATTTCGTGTCTGGGCATGTGGACCTTGCTCAGAAGACTGGTGGGCAGATCGTCTATGGTCCGAATGCAGAGACGGCTTTTGAGAGTCACATCGGTACGGATGGTGAGGTTTTTGAGCTTGGAGATGTTAGGATCAAACTCCTACATACCCCAGGACACACCATGGAGAGCAGCACTTATTTGCTCTACGACGAGTCGGGTAGGGAACATGCGATATTCTCGGGGGACACTTTGTTTATCGGGGATGTAGGACGGCCTGATCTAGCGGTGAAGACGGATTTGACGCGAGAGGATTTGGCGAGTCATTTGTTCGATAGTTTGAGGGATAAAATTATGACTTTGCCAGACGAGGTGATAGTCTATCCAGCGCATGGTGCTGGGTCGGCTTGTGGCAAGAACATGTCCAAGGAGACGTGGGATACGCTGGGCAACCAAAAGGAAGTAAACTACGCACTCAGAGCAGACATGACGCGTGAGGAGTTCATCAAAGAGGTGACTTCTGGGATTTTGCCTCCCCCACAGTACTTTGCCAAGAATGCCATGATGAATAAGTCAGGCTATGACAGCATCGATGAGGTAATGGCCAAAGGAAATATAGCCTTGGATGTAGATGTTTTCGAAGCGATGGCCAACCACGAAGGTGCATTGGTGTTGGATACGCGTAGCAAGACGGATTTTGTGGCGTCACACATTCCTAATGCTATATTCATCGGGATCGATGGGAGTTTTGCGCCATGGGTAGGTGCTTTGATTACGGATTTGAAACAACCGATCGTATTGGTGGCTGATGAGGGGCGTGAAGAGGAAGTCCTGACCAGACTTTCCCGCGTAGGGTATGACAATACGCTCGGATATCTCAAGGGAGGAATGACAGCTTGGAAACAAGCGGGCAAGGATACCGACAGTATCGAATCGGTCACTGCCGAGGAGCTAGAACAGCGCATGGCTAGTGAGTCCATGACTGTGATGGATGCGCGCAAGCCAGGAGAGTATGCTTCAGAGCATGTCGATGGAGCTTTGTCGTTTCCTTTGGATTTCATCAATGGTCACATGGACGAACTGGACAAGAATGAGAAATATTACATCCACTGTGCGAGTGGCTACCGGTCTGTCATCGCCAGCTCGATTCTAAAATCACGTGGTTTTTACAATATCGCGGACGTGGCAGGTGGATTTAAAGCCATACAGGAGACAGGAATCAAAAAGTCAGATTATGTTTGCCCTTCGACATTAAAGTAGGATCAATCAAAAGTTATTTACCATGTACGAAAATATTGATGAAGAAGAATTTGCTGAGAAATTGGCCGCTGATGACAATGCTGTCTTGTTGGACGTGAGAACACAGCAGGAGTGGGATTCTGGCTATATCAAAGGAGCGATCTTGTTGGACTTTTTCAATCCAGAATTTCCTAAGGAAGTAGAGAAGCTTGACAAAGCCAAAAACTACTACATCTACTGCCGCAGTGGTAACCGTAGTGGGCAGGCCTGTGGCCTCATGGAAGGCATGGGCTTTGCCGGGGAACTGTACAACTTAGAAGGTGGTGTGATGGCATGGACTGGTGATTTGGAAGAGTAATCCACTACGCGAACAAGACACGAAAGAAAGCCTATTGCAACTTTGCAATAGGCTTTCTTGTTTTTGCCCCACCGTAACATATGTTACATTTTAGGGCAAACGGAGACTGTATTTTTGTAGAGTAAAAAAATAGAATGATGGGGTTATTGGATTTATTAGGGTTCGGAAAAAAGAGTAAGGAAGTCATGGTGGAAGCATTGAAAGATGGTGCAGTGATCGTCGATGTACGGTCTCCTGCGGAGTTTCAGGGAGGACATGTCGCTGGAGCGCACAATTATCCTTTGGATAGAATAGGTAGTCAGTTGGAGGGGCTTAAAGCTGCAGGGAAGCCAGTGGTATTCTGCTGTGCGAGTGGTATGCGAAGCGGGAGGGCTACCTCTCAGGCCAAGTCTGCAGGGATCACTGCCTACAATGGGGGCGGATGGATGTCACTCAATGGTATAGTACAAGAATTGAAGGAATCTCACTGATTCGATCTTGGGGAGGAAACTAATTTTAGCCGAAAGGTGTATTCCACAGTAAGCAAACGAGAAAAAAATGATAGAATGGATAAGTCAGCCTTGGCCCTGGTATGTGGCTGGGCCTTTGATCGCCGTGGTGTTGGTGGTCTTGATGTATTTTGGGAAGCGATTTGGGATATCGAGCAATCTAGAGACGATGTGTTCCATAGCAGGAGCAGGGAGATTCGTGGATTATTTCAAAGTGGACTGGAAGGATAAAGTCTGGAATTTGGTATTCGTACTAGGGACATTGATTGGAGGCTATATCGCACATGAGTATTTGACACCAGATACTGCTGTCGCGATCTCCCAGTCTACGGTCGATAGCTTGAAGCAGTTTCAGATTATCGATGCTGGGGCAGATTATTTGCCCAAGGAACTCTTCTCTTGGGAGTCATTGTTCACGCTCAAGGGTGGTCTGTTGATGGTGTTGGGTGGTGTATTCGTAGGTTTTGGGACGCGCTACGCAGGTGGGTGTACATCGGGGCATGCGATCACGGGGCTCAGTAACCTTGAGTTACCATCACTGGTGGCTGTCATTGGTTTTTTTATAGGTGGATTGATCATGACGCATTTGGTCTTACCTCATTTATTGGCACTCTAAAACACGACACAAGATGAAATTTATCAAATATTTATTGACAGGTATATTTTTTGGAATCGTGCTGAGTAAGTCGGAAGTGATCTCATGGTACCGCATCTATGAGATGTTTCGGTTCGAGTCCTTTCATATGTATGGCGTGATTGGATCGGCAGTAGTCGTGGGGGCTATCTCTATTTTATTGATCAAGAAGCTTCAGCTCAAAGGGATGAATGGCCAGTTCATGAATCTTAAACCCAAGGAAAATGGGTTCAAGGCATTGCTATTTGGAGGGACGATCTTTGGATTAGGTTGGGCGATGACGGGTGCGTGTCCGGGTCCGATGTTTATCATCGTGGGACATGGTGCTCCTGTGTTTTTGGTGGTGATTCTGAGCGCTACGATTGGAGCATTCCTCTATGGAGCAGTGAAGAAGTACTTGCCACATTGATAGTAGACGGTAGTGAATTAAACATATCAAAGTCCACAGGCTATTTGCCTTGTGGACTTTTTTGTGGAAGGATGATGGGTGGGTATATTTAAGTTTTAATCCCAAAAGTGTGAAAATGATATGCAGCCAAGAATAGAACAATTGGAAGAGAAGAAGCTCGTAGGCGTGCGACTCAAGATGAGTATGGCCAACAACCGTACGGGGCAACTTTGGGGTTCATTCATGCCTAGGAGGAGTGAAATCAAAAACAGCTTGACTAAGGACGTGGTGTCCATGCAGATATACGATGCTACCCACTTCTTGAATTTTAATCCCCAGCGTGAGTTTGAGAAGTGGGCGACTACTGAGGTTTCTGATTTTGGGATGATCCCCGAAGGGATGGAGTCTTTCGTTTTGCCAGGAGGAGCGTATGCGGTATTCGACTACAAGGGGTCCAGCGCAGATCACAGTGTTTTTGAGTACATTTTCGGGAGATGGTTGCCCAATTCGCGCTACGAATTGGACGATAGGCCGCATTTTGAAGTCTTGGGAGCGAAGTATAAGAACAACGATCCAGACTCGGAAGAAGAGATTTGGATTCCCATCAAGCGTGTCTAAAAAATCTTGCCGCTCAACTAGTCTTCGATTCTGATCTCGTCAGAGAGTTCGTTGGTGTCGTCCTCTCGTACGATGAAACCATTGGCTAGCAGCAAATCTTTGCACTTGAGCACGGCATTTGCCAACCCTTTGGCTGTTTGGTTGCTTTTGATTCCTTCTACTACCAGTCCGACTACTTCGTTCCAGTCGTTTTCTTGGATTTTGGCGTTGATACCTTTGTCTCCGAGGACTTGGACTTGATGTTCCAGTTCGCTCACATAGATGAGTATGCCCGTCCTGTCTATGGTCGTGAAGACCTCTTCTTGCAAGAACATGTCACGAGCCTTGGTCAATACACGGTGTGCGATGACGCCATCTGGGATGAAGCTGAGACGTAGGGAAGGCACGAAAGTCAATAGAATAAATCCGAGCGCCATCAAAGCGAATAGATAGATGCTGGTGTAGAGTATAGTGAAGTTTTCGGGCAGGAGCCATAGCCATGACATGGTCCCGAGGATCACTAACCCTGCTACACCGAGGATGGCGGATAGTTTCCAAGCCGCTTCGTTGTACTCGTCGCTGTTTCGTGCAAAATAGATGACGATCTCTCCCGAAGATTCATTTTCGAGACTTTGTATAGCTTCTTTGACGATCTGTTTGTCGTCTTCTGAGAATGTAAATTTCTTTTTCATGATAGGATGTCTATGATTGGGAATAATACTACCAGCCGCCGGATGCGCCACCGCCTCCGAAGCTGCCGCCTCCACCAGAGAAGCCACCGCCCCCTCCGAAACCGCCGCCGAATCCTCCGCTGCTGCCATAGAATCCGCCACCACCGTAGTAGGTGCCTCCACCACTGCTGCCTCCACCGCCTCTGCTGCCGATTCCGAATATCAAGGAAATCACAAATGCGATCACTGCAAATACGATACTGCTAAAGATATAGCCCACTACGAGGGCAAGTACGATGGAGATGGCTGTCTTGACAAACTTGTTTTTGATCATGCCACTGATCACACTGACGATGAATGCGGCGATCAGTACGCCTCCAAAGGAGTTGGAGTTTCTTTTGCCACTCTGCTGGGCTTGGGTGACGGCTGGGAGGTCTTCGCCTTCGGCAAGCTGGATGATGGCGTCTACTCCTTCGTCTATGCCTGTGGTGAATTTGCCATTGCGAAACTCGGGTACGATGATGTTGTCTACGATACGTTTGGCATAGATGTCGGGGATGGCTCCTTCGAGCCCATAGCCCACTTCGATACGTACTTTTCTGTCATTTTTTGCGACGAGCAACAATACGCCATCGTCGATCCCTTCTCTACCCAGTGCCCATGCCTCTACGACACGGATGCTATACTGCTCGATGGTCTCGGGACTAGTAGTTGGGACGATGAGTACAGCGATCTCACTGCCTGTGGATGTCCTGAACTGGCCGAGTTTGTCCTCTATGTAACCGATCTCCGCCGGAGTAAGAGTGGCGGTTTGGTCGATGACCTGTCGGGTGAGTTCGGGGATGGCTACATCGTCCTGTGCGAGCACAAAAAAGTGGGTAAAAATGAAACCCGTCAGGACAAAAAGAGTTTTAATATTCTTGATTTTCATTGCAGCTAAATTAGCTAGATTTGTTGCTTAACCAATAAGAACATGAGTAAAAAGTCGTATATCATAATAGGAGTCATTGTTGTAGGCATATTCTTGATTTACAGCAGTATCAAAGGAACGTTCAATAGTATGAACCGTGGCGAACAGGGGGTCAAAAGCCAGTGGGCCAAGGTAGAATCGCAGTATCAACGACGGTCGGACTTGATCCCCAACTTGGTGAGTGTGGTCAAAGGCTATGCGGATCATGAGAAGAGCACGCTAGAGGCGGTCATCAATGCCAGAGCCAAAGCGACAAGTACGACGATCGACCCATCCAACTTGGATGCTGCTTCGATTCAGAAGTTTCAGGCGGCACAGAGTGAGTTGTCCTCGTCACTGTCGAGACTGCTTGTGTCGGTGGAGCGCTACCCTGATTTGAAGGCCAACAAGAACTTCTCCGAACTACAGGCGCAGCTCGAAGGGACAGAAAATAGAATAGCTGTAGAGCGCAATCGATTCAATGATGCGGTCAATGCCTACAATATATTGGTCACGGACTTTCCGGGTAGGATTTATGCAGGAATCTTTGGCTTCAAAGAGAAGGGCTACTTCCAGTCTGATGCAGGTGCAGAGAAAGCACCCAAAGTGGAGTTTTAAAGAATTGAAATGTACTGGAAAAGCGTCGGTAGGAGAAACTCTTGCTGACGCTTTTTTGTTTGCAGTCTAGTGATGGAGTAGCACGTCGTTGCTTCAATCTGGTAGAACAATAAAATAAAGAAATACATGGCGACATTTTCAGATATGATCAATAGTGACCAACCGGTGTTGGTGGATTTTTATGCAGACTGGTGTGGACCTTGCCAAATGATGGCTCCTGTGTTGGCCGAGTTATCTACAGAGCTCGGCGACAAGGGGAAAGTCATCAAGGTCGATGTGGACAAGAATCAAAAAGCCTCGCAGGTGTACAAGATTCAAAGCATCCCGACGCTGATCTTGTTCAAGAAAGGCAAAATCCTCTGGCGCCACTCCGGTACAGCCGACAAGGGGCAGCTCAAGACACTGATCGAGTCGCACGCTTAGTGGCTAGAAGTCGAAGAAGACACCGAAACTGACCCGTTGTGCAGCGCGGGATTGGTCGATGTGCTGCAGGGTGCCTTGGTCAGTATAAATCGTGCCGTCGTACTGAATGTCGCGGTTGCCGAGGTTGTACTCAATCCCAAAACTCAGTCCAGGGGTGGGATCGTACATGAGGTTGAGGACGAGGTAGTAGTGGTTGAGCTTGACGGAGGTGTCGGTAGCGAGGTAGCCAGGTTCATCGATTTCGATGTTGGTGATCTTGTCTGTTTTGAAATCAGAAAGTCCCAGCACAAGGTTGCAGTGCCAGTGAGAGAGAAACCAGTATTCGTAGGAGATCCATGAGCCGAATACGGGGATGGCGGCTATCTCGCCATTGCCAGTAGGGACGCCATCGTAGTTGCGACCACCGAAGGAGGCCAGGTAGCTAGCGATGCCCTTGCCCGCGACGAATTGAAACTGTAGCGCATTGGTTTTGGTCGCATGGGTTTGGATATAGCCCGAGAGCGCAGCGCCATAGCCAGGGACAGACTGGTTGTCTCCGGCATAGTCGTAGCTGAGGTGGCGGTAGATTGTGGAGAGGCGGAGGTAGTGCTTGCCAAACTGTTTTTTGGCTGCAGCGATGAGATCAGGCATGACCGCATAGGTCGGGGTTATCTCGGGAGCTACTTCTTCGTTGAACTGAAACTCTGCGCCAGGGTTTTCCAGTGCAAATTCGTAGGTCCATTGGTTTGAATCCTTGTGATAAAACTTGATTTGAGGAGCGCGTCTCCATACTCCTGAGGGAGGACCGTCCCAGTCCAGTACATTGGGCCAGATGTCTTTGTCCCCAAAGACACTCCAGTCCAGTCCAATGTGTACGAAGCGATAGTCGAACCACGCGTTGCGCAGGCGAAAGTGTCCATTGCCTCCCCAAAAGTCTCCTTCAAGATACCCTATAAAGTCACCCTTTTCTGTTTTTCGTTTGCTCCAGAGTCTGACTTGGGTTTGGCTGAGGTCCATGGCAAATCGTTTGCGGTTGTCTGTTCCCCATACGTCGATCTGTCCGACATTGAAGGTTTCTTGGTCCTGTAGCCCTCCAGTGATGTCATAGATGCCATTGAGCTTGGCCTTGACCAAGAGAAAACCTTCCCATGCAGGTTGATCATTGATTTGTTGGTCTGAGCGCCAGTTGAGTATAGGGAGTTTGGCAAACGAGTACAGGTTTGTGTCGAAAGTCTTGCCGCTACTGGCTTGCCCCTGGCATATCCAGGAGAGAGGGAGTAGCACGAGAGTAATGATGAGCCCTTTCATAAGTCGTCCGTTGTTCGGTAAGGGGTAGTGAATAGTAATTTAGTATAATCCACAAAAAATCTTGCGAAAAAATGAATTTGGTCGGATGACTTTTTAGATTTGATATACTGGCCCTGTAGTTCAACGGATAGAATAGTCGTTTCCTAAACGATTGATCCAGGTTCGATCCCTGGCGGGGCTACTTGATTTTCGTTTTTGGCTTGTTTTGGTCTTGGAAGAACTAACTCAAAGATAGGTGTGCTGATAGTAGTGGGTAAAAAATGTTCCATTACTATATGTTGTAGCAAAGGAACATTTTTACGTGTTAGTTTTTTAGCCGATGTATGGATCTAGTCACTCGTGTCAGAATAGAGCGTTTTTACATCGGAATTGTACAGCATCCCTAATTCTTCTCTCATACAGTTAGCTGCACCACAGGCCGCTCCTAGGTTGGCTATTTTTTGAAAGTCTAACCCTTCAGATATTCCAGCCACGACTCCTGCGGTCAGACAGTCGCCAGCCCCTATTGTGCTCACTACTTTGTCGATTTTTGAAAGGCTATGATAGCTTTTTGAAGGAGTGAGCAAAAACAAACCTTTGGAACCATCTGTGATGGCGGCAAGCTCACAGGAAAGCAAAATTTCTTTCTTGGCATTGTCAAAATCACATTGATAGTATTCTGTGATTTCTTTGCGGTTTAGATGTACAGCATAGGGCTCAGCTCGTAGCGCGTATTTTAGTTGTGCGCCCGTACAGTCAAGCATGCTATTGATACCTGCTTTTTTTGCCGTCGTGATGAGTTCTGCGTAACCGTCTTCTGGGCTCCCTTTAGGCCATGAGCCAGACAAAACCATGAAATTAGCATCGGACAGACAGGATTCAATGTTGGCAAGAAAAGATTGATACTCTTCTGTGGTGATTTCTGGTCCTGTACCTAGTATTTCGGTATCATCAAATTTTCCAGCAGATTTGAACGTGTAGCAACTTCTCGACCATTGTTTTAGTTCAGGGCCTATGAAGCGAATATTTGGGTAGTATTCATTGCAGGTGTTTTTGATCCATTGACCGCTTTCCCCTCCCCAGAACCCTGCAATGGTGACGTTAAGTCCCAGTTCTGAAAGGGCCATGCCGACATGTAGACCTTTTCCTCCGGGGTATTTTTTTTCTTTTTTTATGCGATTTGGAAAGCCAATTTCGAATTGATCTACTGAGGCAAAGACGTCGATGGCCGGGTTGGGACAGACAACTAATATGCTTTTCTGTTTCATTTGTTTCCTTAGTTTAGTTTAACCCAAAGTTTTTTAAGTGCGAATCCACAGCCTGCAGCTACTGTCATCAGTAGGCTAGCAGTTAGATGACGCCCATATATGTATAGACCTGTTCCCATGAGGAATGAGTAGATGCCGACGGTGCCTACGATCATGGATAATATGCCAACAGGAACCTTCCATTTTTGTGGTTCTGCGGTGAGTACTAATCCTTCTTTTTTTGCTTTAGCAACGATACTTTTCCAGCCAGGCCCGCCTGGGTTTACTTGATTGATAAAGTTGACCAGAGTGGTCATGCTGGTAGGAGCGGAGATGAAGCTAACAGTGATCCAGGTCACGGTAGTGATACCGACTCCAAGCAGTAGTTGTACCCAGTCGGCCAAAGGGGCAAAACCTAAAGCTTCGTGAATGAGATTGAAATAAATGGCAACAAGGAAACTGACTAACATGGCGGACAATTCGCTAGCAGCATTGATTCGCCACCAAAACCACCTCAGTATAAAGATCAAGCCTGTGCCAGCACCGATTTGAAGTAAGATTTGAAATGCTCCTAGTGCATTGTCTAGCAAGAGTGCAAAAATCATGGTAAGGACCATAAGGACGACTGTGATGATTCTTCCGACATTTAGCATTTCTTTTTGACTAGCGTCGGGCTTCATGAAGCGCTTGTAGTAGTCGTTTACAATGTAGGATGCGCCCCAGTTGAGGTGTGTAGATATCGTCGACATGTAAGCAGCGATGAGAGAAGTCACGACTATGCCTAATAGACCAGAAGGGATGAAAGTGAGCATGGCAGGATAGCCTAGGTCGTTGTTGATGATGCTCTCAGCGTGAGGAAAAGCTGTTCGGAAGCTGTCGAGATCAGGGAAAACAACCAATGAACAAAGTGCTACGATAATCCAAGGCCAAGGGCGTAGCGCATAGTGAGCGGCATTGAAGAACAAAACTGCTTTGATGGAATGGTCTTCGTTTTTGGCGGCAAACATTCTTTGGGCGATATATCCCCCACCTCCTGGTTCGGCTCCTGGGTACCATACGGACCACCATTGTACAAGCAGCGGAATGAGAAAGAGCATGACGAAGACTTCTGGGTTGGATGGTGATGGGAACAGGTCTAGTTTGTCTGCTACGTTTTCATGAGCCAGTAGATTGCTGAGTCCGTTTACTTTGGGGTGCTGTAGTGCTACGAATGCAGCTATGAAAGCTCCCGCTATAGAAAGAAAGAATTGCAAGAAGTCGGTGATTAGTACGCCTTTTAGCCCACCTAGAGAACTGTAAATTACAGTGACCGTACCAGCTATCAAGACGGTTTGTATAGGGCTGAGTCCTAGTAGCACACCTCCAATTTTAATAGCGGCCAAGGAAACAGTAGCCATGATCATGACGTTGAAGATGAGTCCTAGATAAATGGCTCGAAACCCTCGTAGGAATCGGGCTATTTTGCCACTGTATCGTAGTTCGTAGAATTCTACATCTGTGACTACTCCTGATTTTTTCCATAGTCTAGCGTATACGAATACGGTGAGCATACCTGTGAGGAGAAATGCCCACCAAGCCCAGTTGCCTGATACGCCATTTCTCCTGACTATATCCGTGACTAAATTGGGAGTGTCTGTGGAGAAGGTAGTAGCCACCATAGAGACTCCGAGTAGCCACCATGGCATTTTACCTTTTGCTGTAAAGAAGTCTTCAGCATCTTTATTGCCTGACTTTGCAGACCAAATGCCAATACCTAATGAAATAATGAAAAAACCGATTACAAATGACCAGTCTAAAGTCGATAATATCATATTAATAAGATTTCGAAAGTAAAATATGCTCAAACATATCATAAAACGTTCGAAACGTTGTAATAAATTAAATAAATAGTTTCCTTTCCTTTCTTTTGATAAATAATGTTATATTGTGGCTGATTTGTAAGAACCTTTTGATATGTAATTGAATAATATGGACAGAAGAGATTTTGTATTGAAAACAGCTGCAAGCGCTACGCTCGCGATGGTAAGTCCTTCTTTTGCTTTTGGAATAGGTAAAGGAGGGGATAAAATTAGGTTAGGCTTTATAGGGATAGGAGCAAGAGGGACAGGGCAGTTGGCTTTGACACTAAAGAGATCGGATATTGTAGTTACGGCTATCTGTGATGTCGACGAGGACCGTGTAGCCAATGCTTCTAAGATGATACAGGAAGCAGGGATGAAGAAGCCTGCTTCATTTGGAGATAATCCGTATGCGTATCGTGATTTACTGAAACGAAGCGATGTAGATGCAGTGATAATATCTAGCCCATGGGTGTGGCATACGCCGATGGCTATAGATGCTATGGAAGCTAAAAAAGCAGTAGGCCTTGAAGTGGCTGGTGCTTTTGATATCAAAGAGTGCTGGGCGTTGGTGGATGCTTATGAAAAGACAGGTACGCCTTTTATGATCTTAGAAAATGTGGCTTACCGTAGGGATGTGATGGCGGTGCTCAATATGGTGCGTCAGGATCTGTTTGGAGAGGTGATTCATCTGCAAGGCGGCTACCAACACGATCTTCGTCATGTGAAATTTAATGACGGTAAGCAGCTTTACGGAGGAGGAGTCGAGTTTGGAGAAAAGGCCTATAGTGAGGCGAAGTGGAGGACTGATCATTCGGTCAAAAGAAATGGAGATTTGTATCCTACCCATGGTTTGGGGCCAGTAGCGAATTATATAGGGAATAACAGAGGAAATAGATTTGAGTACCTCACTTCTACGGCGACTAAATCTCGCGGATTGCACGAGTACATCGTCAATCATCCGAACGGTGGAGAAAATCATCCGAATGCCGATGTGGAATTTAAGTTGGGGGATATAGTCACGACAGTGGTGAAGTGTGCGAATGGTGAAACTATAGTGTTGACTCATGATACGAACCTACCAAGGCCTTATTCCTTAGGTTTTAGGGTGCAGGGGACCAAAGGAGTCTGGATGGATCTGAATGATGGGATTCACATAGAAGGCAAGAGTCCTGCGCATGAATGGGAGAAGGATACCGAGTACATGAAGCAGTACGATCACCCGCTTTGGAAGAAATATGAATCTGATACCAAAGGAGCAGGTCATGGAGGTATGGATTTCTTTGTGATTCATGCCTTTGTAGAAGCGCTAAAGAGAAATGAGCCAATGCCTATGGATGTGTATGATGCAGCTTCTTGGGCGGCAGTTACTTGTCTGTCTGAGCAGTCTATTGCGGAGGGGAGTGAGCCTGTTGCTTTTCCGGACTTTACCCGTGGGAAATGGATCAGTCGTAAACCTATTTTCGGTTTCGATGATCGATACTAGTTACTATCTAAATCAGCTATGGATGGTATGATCACAATGAATATGGTTTTGGGGTTAAGCGCTATTGCCTTTTTTCTCGGAATCATATTTATCCTTCATTATTCATCTCCGAGCTTGTATGGCTTCTGGCCAGTTGCGGCGCTGGGGATTGTCGAAGTGTTGCTTTTGCAGGGGGCATTTAGAGGGTTTCTCAGTGAGGTTCTCTGTGTTTTTATTTCATTGCTCTGTATTGGATTGGCTTTATATGCGCAAAAAAGGCATCAGCATCGCCAGATGGCTTTGCTAAGAAAGTGCGTGGAGCAAAAAGACTCTGGAGCAGTCAAAAAATCACTGCACCCTGAACTGTATCAGATTGGGAAGGCGTGTCAGCTTCATAGGCAACAGCAAGATGAAGTAACGCGTTTTGCTCGGGAGATGAGGAGGGGTAAATTGGATGTTATTTTGTCCGAAGATCATCCTTTAAAAAGCACCTTGGAGGACCTGCAGGAGAATGTCAATGGATGCATCCAGAAACTCGTGAGTCTGTGCAAAGGGGATGTTAGAGATGAAAGTGTGGTGTTTAATGGGGAATGGCAGGTACTGAATGAGTCTATCAATTTGCTTTCAAATACCTACTCGAAACCTATCGAGTCTCTCAGTGATATCATGAATGCCATGGCTAATGGGGACATGACCCAGCGTTTGGAGTTCGAGCTTGGTGGGGAGATGGGTGACTTGTCTCGTAACTTGAATTTGGCATTGGATAATATGGATGGCCTTTTGGCTCAGGTGGCTATCAATGCTCACAGTATAGATGAGTCTGCAGGAGAAATGAAGCGATCGACTGAGGAAATGACTATCAATACATCTGAAATTGCTTCGTCAATTGCTGAGGTCAACCAGGGGGCACAGTCTCAGGTGACCAAAATCGATGAGGTTTCCCAGTTGATAGGAAATATCTTGGCTTCATCTCAAAGTATGGGAAAAAACTCAGAAGGTATATACGAAGCTGCCAAACAAGGGGTAGCGCATAGTGAACAGGGTTTGGTGATGGTAGGGGATGTGCTATCTGGAATGGATCAGATTTCTTATTCAACTAACAAGGCTAATGATTCTATTCGAGTACTTCAAGAGCGCTCTCAGCAGATGTTGGCCGTAATCAAGTTGATCAAAAGTGTAGCCAGTCAGACCAATTTATTGGCTCTGAATGCGGCCATAGAGGCTGCACAGGCAGGAGATGCAGGGCGTGGCTTTGCAGTGGTGGCCGAAGAAATCAGGAAGCTGGCGGATGATACCAAGAACTCCTTGAAGGAAATCGAATCTTTGGTAGATGGCGTGCAGGAAGATACAGGGTCCGCAGCAGAAGCTGTTCGACAAATGAACGAGAGTGTGAGTCAGGGACAACTTATGGCTAAATCTACTTCATTGACTTTTAGGGAGATACAGCAGGCTTCTACTCGTACATTGAGTTTTTCTGAACAAATCCTCAAGGCGACAGGGGAGCAAGAGCGGGATGTGAAGAGTGTGTTGTCTCTGACGGAGGGTGTCGTGGTGATAGCTGAGGAGACAGCTGCGGGTTCTGAGCAAATAGCAGCATCCGCAGTTCAGCTTTCTAGAGGTATGCAGCTTAATGAGAGCAAGGTGCAGGGCTTGTCAGAAATAGCAGAGAGTTTCAAAGACGGTGTAAGTATGTTGAAGCTCTCTGATAAAAATGTAGACAACAAAGTCATATTCAAAATGAAGGAGGCTTATGAGCAAGAAAAGGGGTTGTTGGATGCCTTGTTGGAGAATATGCCTGACTTTATCTACTTCAAGGATAGGGAGAGTCGTTTTACACGAGTCAGTCAGTCTATGAAAGAGCTGTACGCAGTAGAAGATTCTGAAAGGTTGTTGGGTAGATCAGATTTGGAGCTTCTTGGAGATTCGGCGTTTGAGTCTCTGACAGAGGAGAATGAAATTATTTCTTCTGGAAAACCCGTGATTAACCAAGTGCAGAAGAATGGCGATCGATATTTTCTTGTCAATAAACTGCCTCTCTATGGGGCTGATGAAGAGGTGGTAGGGACTTTTGGGATCTCTAGGGATATCACGGATATCAAAGCGACAGAGGATCTGAACAAGGAGCAAGAAAGGCAGTTAATAGAGAACCAAAGAAAGGCATCTGAAGCTGCGCTTGTGAGGGCGGAAGAGCAAAATAGACTTTTTGTAAACATACTCAATGAGTTACAGGACAAGGTGGAGGTGAAGGATCCAAACGGTGTCTTTTATCTGGTTAATCATTCGGTTGCTGAAGACTACGGGGTGAGTGTGGAAGAGGTGTTGGGGAAAGATGATTTTGCTTTTTTTCCAAAAGAAGTAGCTGAAAAATACTGGCAGGATGAGAAAGGGCTGATTCAAAAAAGAAAACCCGTGTCTAGTCTGGAAAAGGTTAATGTGAACGGTAAAGATAAATATTGGTTTATTAGGAAAATACCACTCTTGATCCCTGAGTACGATGATTGGGGTATGCTAGGGATTCAGCGGGAACTGAAAGTCAATGAAGTCAAATCGGAAGAGTATATTCAAGAGCTGAAGGGGAAGTATCCAAATTTGAAATTAGAGTTATAAAAGGGAGTCAAGAAGTGGGTAATGTCAGAGGGGCTTGATTTCTTGATGAATCTTTGGTAATCGAAAGTAAACAATGATGTTAATTATGGGGGTAGCCTACATGCGAAAGTGTGTAGGCTTTTTTTATGAGTTGTTTGGGTGTGTTTCGTAAGTTTTTGAAAATTTCAACATATTTAATAAAAACTTTACGAAGGGATAATATTTTCTTATATTTATTAATTAATAATTAAAGCAAGTGAACGAAGGTTTTGTGAAAAGAATGGAAAGCTTATGAAATAAATTTTTAACTAAAAACTTTAGGAGTATGATTCAATCATTACCTAACCAACTAAAACTCTTACTAAAAAGTAGGAGGGAATTACTATTAGGACTAGTGGTGCTAGTCATGACGAATTGCGCATTGGCCCAGACACCGTTTTATGGAAAGGTGCCTGGGCTAGATGAGAATGCACGACCTGCCTTTTGGTACGGGACGGTCAACAGTACACAGATGGCGACCCTCAAGACTTTTGATTTGGTCATCTTGGAACCCACACTACGGGTGGTCAATGTAGGTCGCAATGAATTTTACATGGAGTCGATGACTCCTTCTCAAGTAGAGGAGTTGAAGCGTGGTGTTGATGGAGTGACCGGAACAGCTGATGACGTCATTGTACTTTCTTACATTTCCATTGGAGAAATGTTAAGTACAATTATCCCAGGATCCTCGGGGCATATGACTGTTCAACAGGGAATAGATCTAGGATTGTTACCAGACAGCTACTCCGGTGTGTCAGGTCCAGTCAAGGGACCGAACCCATGGGATTTTACTTCTTCAGGTGCTTACATTGACACTGAACAAAGTGGTGTGAATCCAGATGGAACCTTTGACGATGGGTTTCAGGGCTATACCAATGTGGATGTTTCCGAAGATTACGCCAGCTACGGCTCCAGATTGAAATGGCGAAACCAAGGAGTGATGCCGTGGTACATGGATCAACAAGGTACATGGGTGACGGACAGTAGGTATATGTATGGTGGATACTGGAAGTCGGGAGACAATGTAGTAGATGTCAACCCTACTTACGGAGGAGGTTATATCAATGCTGGTGATCCAGCGTGGAGAAAATTCATTGCCTTTAGGATCGAAAAATTGGTGCAGGATTGTGGGTTCGATGGTGTGTTTCTGGATACTTTCGATACACCAGACCCAGTGGGAGGTGCTAGTCCGTCTTTGTCATGGGGGCCTAGAGGGAACTTTGCTTGGACAGCAAAAGGTATGGTGGAGCTGATCGAAATGATCAAGGCAGTCGATCCTACCAAGGTGGTGGCTTCCAACCGCGGCTATTGGATGATGAACCCACAGGAAGGGACTTCACAGTTCGCAGACAGGTACCGTCAGGCAATGAATATTTTCGTGACTGAGTCTTGGTACCACAACCCATACATCAACTCGGGTTCCATGTTTTATGATGAGAACTCAGCTTTTGCTAGTAACTGGAATACTGACTCGAGTAGTCCGGATTATCAGATCCGAGATAATTTCGGGGGCTATTGGAAGGAGTATATGGATGCACAGGCAGATGCAAACAATGGTTTCAATATCCTGATCATTGATTTTTTGGTGACTGCCGGGACCAAAATTAACAAGTGGATGGGAGAGGTAGTGGACAACAGCGGGTATATGGGCTATGCTGTTCATAATTCTACTCACTTTAATTCCGGGATATCTACTGTGGCTAAGGATTGGCTAGATAGTCAGGGAAGGCCTAGCGCGAACCTGCAAGGATTTCATAGCAATAGTGCTTATTCTGGTTTTGCAGCAGATGGAGATTTTTCTGAGTGGAGTGGCGAAACACCCATCTATGAGGATGCATCAGGTAGTAATGGGAAATCCATCACGAAGGTATACACCAAATTCATCAATGATCGCTTCTTCATGATGGTGGAAAGTAGTACTGCGCTCAGTCTGACTGGTGAACACATCTATTTCGATTTTGATCAAAATGGATCTGAAGGATGGGATGTGTTTTGGCCGGTGTCTCCAGAGGCGAAAGTGTATTTTGAGAGTGATCAGCAGGTCAATTTGTTTCCACATCGTGGGTCTGGGGATGTTTTTGCCTTCCCCAACGCGATCACCAACAGAGGGTGGCCTGTGAAGATAGCCAAGGATAACAATCGCTATGAAATCCAGTTTGAAAAGGACTTTGTTTTTGGACCTGAGAATCAGGGAAAGGAAGTTTGGGCCTGGTTTAGAGTGGCTAATTTTGGTGGATCTGGGATCAGTTTTGAAGTGCCTTCTGA
Organism: Reichenbachiella sp. 5M10; assembly: GCF_002742335.1. Taxonomy (NCBI): domain Bacteria; kingdom Pseudomonadati; phylum Bacteroidota; class Cytophagia; order Cytophagales; family Reichenbachiellaceae; genus Reichenbachiella; species Reichenbachiella sp. 5M10. The sequence goes on from NZ_MDGR01000007.1 coordinate 388,999, forward strand.
TGGACCTGCGATTACTGGTGTGGCTGCCACTAGTGTGTCAGATTATGTTCAGGAGATCGAATGGAATACCAATGTGCCCGCATCAAGCCAAGTGTTATATGGGTTGACCAGTGCCTATGGCAGTAGTGAATCCAGCGCTTCACTCAAAACCTCCCATTCGCTTAGTTTGTCAGGACTTACTCCTGGCACGACTTATCATTACAAAGTGGTCTCTTCTGATGAGGGTAACAAAACCTCTGAAACGGGGGATTTGGTATTTACTACCACAGATGCCAATGCACCTCCGGTTCTTTCTAGTGTTCAATCCGTGGACGTCAGTAGAAATCGAGCGACTATTGAGTGGAGTACAGATCAGAGTTCTAGTAGTTCGGTCAACTATGGATTGACAACCAGTTATGGTCTATCAACTTCTTCTAGTGGTACGACGACTTCTCACTCGGTTGATCTATCAGGACTCACGGCGAATACGACTTACAACTATCAAGTTCTTTCGGCCAATAGCCAGAGCGTGACGGCTTCTAGTACTAACTATACCTTTGCTACGCTGCCTGACTTGGCTATATCTAATGTAGAAGTCAGTCCGACCAATGTTTCAGCGACGGTTACTTGGACTTCCAATACGCCCGCTGATAGTAGGGTGGATTTTGGTCTGACTAGCAGCTATGGTAGTAGTGAGACAAATACTCCAATGATCACCAATCATGCAGTGACAATTACAGGGTTGACTCCTGGCACGGTTTATCACTATCAGGTGACTTCCAGTGATGGGCAGACGGTTTCATCTAGTGATTTGACCTTTACGACCAGTACATTTAGCAGTATCACTGTAGATGGAAGTAGTGCTGATTGGGCGGGAGTGCCAGCTTTGGCAACCGGTAGCGGAGATCTAACAACGATGAAGGTGGCAGAGGGGCAAAACCAAATTTATGTACTGATCGAGGGAAGTGGCTTGACTTCACACATTCGTCGATTGTTGATCAATGCGGATAACAATGGTGCTACAGGAATGGCACCCTATAACAGCTGGACGAATTCTGGGATTGACTACATGATCGAAAGTGAGCTGCAGTATAAATCCACAGGCAGTGGCTGGACATGGTCTGGGATGAGCAATACTTACATCAATGTGTCTGTGACCGCAGGCGTGTATGAAATCGCTATTGATAAGGCTTCTATGCCAGAGTTGCAGATGCCTTTCAAAATCGGTTTCACATTGGATAATACCTATGCGGAACTACCATCGAGTGCGTCAGATATGGCGACCTATGGAGGAAGCGGAGGAGGAACGGCCGTAGATGTAACTGGTGTCAGTCTTAGTTCGACGAGTGTCAGCATGAACATCGGGCAAACGCAACAATTAGCTGCTACCGTTGCTCCATCTAATGCCACGAATCAGAATGTGTCGTGGAGTTCGAGCAATGCGTCAGTGGCTTCTGTTTCATCTGCTGGGTTGATTACTGCTGTAGCTTCGGGCTCTACAATACTCACAGTCACTACGCTGGACGGGGGGTATACCGCTACTGCGACGATTACAGTCAGTCAAAGTGCACCTGTCTCTCCTTCGGCTTTGTCAGCTTTTTCTTCATCTACCTCAGCCATTGATTTGAGCTGGACGGATAACAGCTCGGATGAGTCTGGGTTCAGGGTAGAAAGGAAAACGGGCTCAGGCGGAAGCTACAGCGAGATAGCTACGGTAGGGTCAGGGGTGACTAGCTATTCCGATACAGGATTGAGCGAGTCGACTACCTACTACTATCGAGTAAGAGCATATAACAGTGGGGGGGATTCATCTTACTCCAATGAATCCAATGCGACCACTCAGACTTCTAGTGGTGGACCGGCTTCCATCACTGTGGATGGAAATATATCTGATTGGTCTGGAGTAGCCAGTATTTCTACCTCTGGTTCGGGTGGTCCTACAGCTTTGAAAGCCGCGGATGATGCGGACTATCTATATATTCTGGTAACGGGTACTATTGATGTTAATTACGAGATCTTCATCGATACAGATAATAGTACGACTGCTGGTAACAACGAATATGTGTACACAGACTGGTCTTCTACTGGTTTTGATTTCATGGTAGAAAATGGCGAACTATTCGCTCATAGTGGTCAAGGCTCTGGCTGGTCATGGACCAATCTGGGAACGATCAATGTGGTGAAAACAGGTTCTGTATTGGAACTTGAGGTGAGTCGAGCATTGCTAGGCAGTCTGGCTACTACTATCAATATCAGCGCTAAGATGATCAATTCGTCTTGGTCACCGTCCGGTTATATCCCAACGACTGGGGGAGCTGCCTCGCCATATTCTATTACAACGACTGGAGGAGGAGGTTCTACTTCTATTACTATAGATGGAAGTGCCGCGGACTGGTCTTCTGTTGGGGGTATTTCATCAACAGGTACAGGAGGTCCCACAGGCCTGAAGGTGACAGAGGATGCTTCCAATTTGTATGTGTTAGTGACGGGATCGTTAGATGTCAATTACGCATTGTTTATCGATAGTGATAATAGTACGTCAGCTGGTAGCAACGAATACTTGCACACAGATTGGCCTTCAACAGGTTTTGATTTTATGATCGAGAATGGAACGCTGTACGCTCATACAGGACAAGGTTCAGGGTGGTCATGGACCAATCTGGGTAGCGTGAATGTGGTGAAGACGGGGACTGTACTTGAATTAGGAGTAAGTAAGTCGAGTCTAGGGACACTTTCTTCTACTATCAATGTAGGTGTAAAAATGATGAGTTCTAGCTGGGTGGCTAGTGGTTATATTCCTACCACTGGAGGTGCTGCAGCAGCATTTGTCACGGGGAGCTCAGCGCGATGGATGAATGACTTTACAGATGAGGGGATACATAGTGAGGAGATGGTAATATATCCTAATCCTGCCAAAGGTCAGTTCTCTGTTCGTTTTAGTACCACACAGCAACAAAAAGTGCAGATGACGCTTCTAGACCTCACGGGAAAACAAGTGGCTTTGCTCTTTGATGGAGTGGTAAGTGATGGGGAGAATGTGTTGGGTGTCGACCTCTATCAATCGCTTACAGAGGGGCTTTATATTTTGCAATTGACAACTGGGCAAGGAATTCAAGATCAGTTGCTCAGAGTTGCTCATTAATTACTTCATACTACTATCTAAGAGGGGGTCAAGCCCCTCTATTTTTCAACTTTAAATTATAATATTTATGAATTGTTATCAATTACGCAATCTAATTGTATGTGTTTTGCTATTGGGTGCTGTGAGTACTCAGGCAGCAGATGTGTACGTTTCCAATTCCAGTCAACTCGCAAGTGCTTGTTCTGGCGCATCCTCAGGAGATGTGATTTTTATCGCTGCGGGCACGTATACGGGTCCATTTGTCCTAAGTGGAAAGTCCAATGTGACACTCAAGAGCTATAATGGGACAGTCTATATGGAAGGGAGTTCTTCTGCAGCCAGCAATGGTGTTATCATTCTGGAGGTCTACAATTCCAATAACATATCGGTGCAAAATCTGGTTTTTAGAAACAACTGGGGCAATTATGCCGATGGTATAAAAATTCACGGTTACGGTGATGGATCCAGTGTGACAGGGTGTGAATTCTACGACATTGGCTGGACTACAGGCAAGACTACCATGCCAGATCCAAGCAAATCGGCACATGCTATTGCTGTAGTAGGATCCACTTCTACTTCGATTAAGAATGTATATATCGGAGACAATAGTGTGCATGATTGCATCACTGGCTACAGTGAGAGTGTGACTCTGGCAGGGAATGTAGAATACTTTTTGGTAGAGGGTAATACGCTGAATAGCAATACCAATATCGGGATAGATGCCGCAGGGCACTTCTCATGGACTGGTGCACCGGCCAGTGTGAATTATGCGAGAAGTGGAGTGATCAGAGGCAATACAGTAAGCAACTATGCCGGGCCAGCAGGCTTGGATGCTGCTGGCGGGATTTATACAGACGGAGGAAGTTATAATTTGATCGAGAATAATATCGTCTATAATTACAAGGTAGGCTACTCGATAGGTTGTGAAGTGGCTGGTAACTCCGCCAATGGTAATATATTGAGGAGTAACCTGGCTTATAACTGTAGTCTTTCGGGGTTGTTCTTGGGATCTAATACTACGAGCTCTGTCAATAACTCAGAGGTTTATAATAACACTTTCTACAAGTGTGGAACAGGTACTTATGACAATGGTCAGATTGCTCTACAAAACAACTCTGGAAGTGTGATTAAGAATAATATTCTCTATCCGACCAATGGTAGGTTGGCTATGGTGCAGATGGGAGGGACGAGTAGTAGTAGCAAGACACAGTCTTATAATTTGTACTGGAGAGACAATGGCAGTACATCAAGTTTGTTTTACAATGTGTCTGGAGATGCAAATGCTGTCACTCAAAATCCGCTTTTTGTCAATGCGGGAGGAGCGGACTTTCGAATCAGTACTACTTCACCGGCAGTGAATGCTGGTGATCCATCGTACAGTGGGGCAGGTCAATTCGATCTGGAGGGCAATGCCAGAGTTCAGGGTTCAAGAGTTGATATCGGCGCTTTCGAAACGAACGTATCCGGAGGAGGATCTGGAGGAGGTTCACTCTCCATAACAGTCGATGGAAACACTGGAGATTGGTCTAGTGTGTCAAGTATTTCTACTTCAGGATCAGGAGGCCCTACGGGGTTGAAAGTGGCCGATAATTCGGATTATCTATATGTACTGGTGACTGGCAGTATTGATACCAACTACGAGGTGTTCATAGATAGTGACAATAGTGCTACTGCGGGAAGCAATGAGTATTTGTATACAGACTGGCCGTCTACAGGCTTTGATTTTATGGTGGAGAATGGGACGCTTTTTGCTCACAATGGACAGGGATCGGGGTGGTCATGGACGAGTTTAGGTGCAGTTGATTTGGTAAAGAGCGGGTCAGTGATAGAGTTGGCTATCAGCAAATCCTCTTTAGGTAGCTTGTCATCGACCGTTAGGGTAGCTGCGAAAATGATCAGTTCGGCCTGGTCTGCTTCTGGATACATCCCTACGACGGGTGGTTCGGCTGCACCATATGTTGTAGGGTCCGCAGGGAGTAGAGGCAGGGAGTATTTTCTTGAAGAAGAACTGTCAAGCAGTATTGATGTCTATCCTAATCCTTCTAAAAGCCAATTGAATATAGCGCTTTCATTGGACGAGATGTCGGAGGTCGAGGTTAGATTCTATGATTTAGGAGGTAAGCAGGTCGCTCCTGTCTATAGTGAGTTGAAGGGGGCGGGGAGTCAGGTCGTAACTTTCCGTGTTTCGGAGGTTTTGATGCCTGGTTTGTACTTGACCCGAATATCGGTTGCTGACAAACAAGTATACAATCGAATGGTGCGAATCGAAAAGTAGTATAAAAACAAAAGGCACCGTGCGAGGTGCCTTTTTATTCACTCTAAATAAATATAATTAATGTAGCATTTAGCTCTTGTCTAGTATGCTATTCGAACGGTTCCTGTCTCTCCCTGCATGTCGTGAGCAGACAGGTCAATGTTCAAATAACCCTCTTCCAATTTCCAATCTAAGACTTTCAACTGTTCATTATCTGATGAAACTAGTTTGGGTTTTTGATTGGTAATCAATCGTAAAGTTTGTTGACCATACCATCTTAGAGTGATGGTACTTTCTTTTTCGGTATGAGCTATGCCGAGGATGTTGCTTGTGTTGTCATGCCATACGGTTTGAGTAGGTAGAGTATGACCTGTTTCGTAGTTTAACTGGTATTTTTTTTGTTCCAATGGAGGTAGATAAATAAATGCATAGCCTGCATCTTCGAAGTAAGCAGGGATGCTGTTGCCATCTATAGTTGCCTTGGATATATGTTGACCCTCTTGGATTTTGAGCTTCAGTACCATGTTGCTTGGAGCAAGTGTCATAAGTACTTGGTCAGGCATATCGGTGTTATCGATCAGTACTTGTCCTGGCTCGCTTTCTGTTACACGTGTGTGTTTTTTGTAGAGCCATTGTGAGTGCATTTGTTCGGTGTTTTTCGCACAGTATCTATTGTTGCTTTTTTGCACTGCTTGATAGTAATTCACCCATGTACTGGTGACCTCATGTTGTGTTTTTTCTTTGCTATAGAGTAAGTTGGGCCAGTGTGTTTCGATATAGTCTGTGGGCTGCTCAGTCAAGGGGGTGTCTGGTAGCTTGCCTTCGGCACACCAAAGGTTGCCGTAGTTGTAGCGGTTCATTACATGGACACTATGATCAAAGCCACCACCATTGTCTTCCTTGGGAGGGTTACATTCGGGTATTTGTGAGAAATCTGTATTGGCGAAACGAACACCGTATTTTCCCAATACACTGCCTAAACTGTAGTTGCCTTCGGGGTTCCAGTAGTAGCTGTAGGCACACGGTACAAAACTTTCGGGGAATGAATGACCTTCTTCCTTGGAGATGCCGTACTGCTTCATGATTCTAACAAAACATTCGACGTGGTTTCGAATTTCTTCTTCTGGCCATGGGTGATCGTCATCTGTGTTGTACCATTCCGCCCTCCTTCTTTTGCCTTTTTCGGGCCAAAATTCATGCCCTACACCATGTAGCCCAAATTCTAGATGGGCACTTTGTTTCTTGGTGTATCCCATCATCTCTTGTTGTAAGTCGGAGACGTTGTCCGTGTTGTCCCAATTTTCTCTAAAATGGGTGGTGGTGGGGTATTGGCCAAGGAAATTCTCTCGGTCCATCTCGCCCAGGATGAAAAGCCCCTGGAGTCGGACGCCGGCTTTTTGAGCTAGGTCTACGACAGCCTCATAGTCTGCCATAGTAGTGAGACGATCTATGCCGAGTCGATAGGGGCCATAGCCTTCTTCGCCTTCGTCATATCCTTTTAGCCAACCTAAATCATCTATGGCTATTGCAAAAGGTCTTGGGAAAATGATATTCATATTATTTCGGATAAACTTCTAATAGGATGAAATCTTTGAATTCTAAATTGACGGTGTTGGCTTGAGCGGAAACCTCGCCAATTTCTTTGTTATTTACATAATCGCGTATGAGATATTGTCCTTTGTCTAGGCCTCTCAATTCTACATTCCCACTCCACTCGTCTGAATAAAATGCATAGTGTAACGTGTCACCTTTTTGGATGGTATGTGTCTCTGGCCGATCGTAGGCGATATCGTATAGGCCTCCTTTGTAAGAGGCTTTGGATAGCATTTTTTGGTTGTAAAGGGAAAACCATTTCTTCCATTGCTCCTCTTTTTCTTTTGTCAGAAGGAAAGTGTCAGAGGCAGTTGGGTTGTCTTTGGGCCAGGTGAATTTGGTCCCCAATACTGCGCCGATACCAAAGGAGCTTGCAAAATCGTCTGCACCATCGCTCAATTCTACATGGTCACCATAGTAAGCTGTATGAGGTATGAGTGCCTTGTAGGTCTTTCCTTTTGATCTGATTTGCCAAGAACTCAAAGGGTCCGATGATACCGACTGGTTCATGTAAGGCATGTTGAAGTAAGACATGCAAGTGCCACAGGGACAGTTTTCAATCACAGCGTGTGGCTTGATAGCCAGTGCTTCGTCATAGATCAATCTAAAAAAATCAGGAAGTTTCTCAGGGCCTTCTTCAGGCGAAGAAAGTTGAGCTTCTGGGTTGTGGTCAGGGGCAATGGCATTCATGTGTTGGCCGTCCATTTTTAGCCCGTCAAAATCCCATTGGTTGAGAAATAGATCTACGACATCCTTGGTGTGCTGGATAGTATGAGGATGGGAAGGAGAGAGGTAGTAAGCATCCCACCAGGTGATGTATTGTGGTGCCCAGTCGCTGAGATAGAGTCTCATGTTTGGGTTGTTTTCTAGCAATTGACTGCTAGGATCAGCCGCGAGAGGAGCCCACCAAAGTTTGGCTTTCAGGCCGTGGGCATGGATTTGATCTACCAAAGCCCTCATTTGAGTATCTCCTCCGGGGAACTTCAGTTCATTGACGTGCCAGTCTCCTTCTGCTTGTTGGAAACCGTCATCTAGTACAGCCCATTTGATTCCCAACTCTTTCACTTTGGGCAATGTGCCAACCACTTCGTCTAATGTGAAGTTTCTTTCATAGCCCCAAGCACACCATATAGGTTCAAAGGCTGCTGGTTCGGGCTCTGGCATTTTGATCCCTTTCGCTTCCATCAGCTGGGCGTACTTGCGGAGCCCGTTGTAGTAGTCTTTGTCATGTAAGGCTACAAATGTCTCGAGAGTCTTCAGTGTGTCTCCCGCAGCTAGGTAATGTGGGTGTGAGAAATCCTTACGGACCGATATTGAAACCTGCTTGCTGTATTTTTTTATTTCGGTGGGGAGTGAGACGAGTTGGGGGGAGAGCTCGGTATGTCCAATGGCTATGCCGATATCAGGGTTCCAGATATCTGTGACGGGTATACCTCCGCCATAATCGGAGTTGTTCATCCCCATGTAATTTTGCTGATAGTAGCCAGGGTTGATGGGTTTGATCCAATCGGATCGGGAACTTGATGAGGAGCCTTGGAAAGCCCAGAACGGGATTTTTTCCTCTTTCGAACGGAAGGAATACCCTTGGTTTGCCCATGCCTTGATAGGTAGGTCTTTGTTGGAAGAGTTGATGTAAGTCACCTGAGTGGTGAGGAGGTCAGGATGTTGGTCGTATGCGGTGATGGTTAGGGTTTTACTAATGCCTTCATTCTTTCCTTGAATGGTGTAAACTCTGCCTCCTCCCAGCTGTGTAGTCTCTCTTGTGCTACTTTTAAAGACAGGGAATGATGCTAGGGTTCCTTCATCCAGTATGAGGTATTCTGTAGCAGCCATAGAGGTTAATTTCTTCTCTGTTTGGGTAGAATGGAGTTGGGTAAATAACTGATCCGAAATGCTCATGGTGAGATCTCCATGGGAGATCACTATATGGTCAGTGTTATTACAGCTGAATAGAAAAGGAAATATGATGAGGGGTAAACTAAAGCGAAAGAAGTTTCTGAGCATTTTCATAGTAGAGTTTCTTAAGTACGTTTTTAGGAAGTCCAAAACCGTGCAAGGGCCAATGATAGTTGGCGTAGTATGGACTGTAGAAATGTTCATCTTTGGATTCCAAAATTCTAAAGATCAGTTGGTACATTTCTGGGTCCATTCCCATATCGGTACCGAACAGAAGTCGGTCTTGGTGTTTTTGATAAAACTGCAACATGTAGCGTGGTATACTTGCTGTTTCTCCAAATCGAGCGGAGATATCTGCATACAAGTTGGGATAACTATCCAGCAAGGATGAGAGGATTGATAGATCAAATCCGCAATTGGCAAAATGACAAGCAATAAATGTAGTTTGTGGATTGTTGGCTACTGCTTGTTCCAGAGATTTGATGAGTCCTTGGTGATCGAGAGAGGTCTGCGTGGTGTCGATTCGCCATTTGAAACCGTTCATTAGGCCGTCATTGTGCTTGTTCATGGGTTCGTACATCCATTTGGGTTCTGCCACGTGGATATTGACAGGCATTCCGAGCTCTCCGCAACGCTTGAGTACAGGCTGAAGGCGCGGGTCGTGGACGTGTAGTCCAGGTGCTGGAGTGGGTTTTGAATAGAGCAATCCCTGGCCTTTGTCACCTAATTCTCCAATGCCTTTGGCACCTATTGCATGACATCTCTCTAGCTCTGCAATGGCCTTTTGGGACCAGTCTTTTTCATTGTATCCCGTGAAATCTATACCACACCATAGTTCAAAGCGCTTAGGGTATTTTGAATAGGCTTGGACAAGACTATCAAATGCTGATCCTGTCGTCATGGTCAGTACAATTGTTTTGTCTATGCCCATTTGATCCATAGTGTTGACCCATTGATTGATTTCCTTTTCGCTCTTGGCGTAGGGGTGGGAGTGTATGTCTATCACAGGCCACATGGGTTGCTCTATTTGGGTTTTGGGGATACTGTATATAGAGACGGGTTGGTAGTCCTTAAGTAGAAGAGAGTCTGGCGATTGAGCCAGACTCTGTTGATATATTAAAAACGCTATGACGAAATATATCTGCTTCATTTATGCTTTGAAATTGATTGTTTTGAGTTTGTCACTTACCAGTTCAATGGCTGATTGAGTAGCTTTTGGGAATACTTTTCTCAAATCGATTTCATCAGAATCAGCCAATGTGAACTGGAGTTTTTTCATGAAGATATTTTTGATCTCTGTAGCCAGATTGATTTTGGTGATTCCTCGTTTGATTGCTTGTTGGAGTTGATCATGGGGGATTCCAGAACTGCCATGGAGTACTAATGCCGCATCAGTAGCTTCGTTGATTTGTGCGATCAAGTCCAGTTGTAGTTCAGGTGTTTCTTTGTAGAATCCATGCGCAGAACCAACAGCAATCGCCAATGCATTAATACCCGTCTCTTCGACGAACTGTTTGGCTTCTTCAGGCTGTGTGTAAATCATTTTTTGTTCTTGGCCTAGTTTCGATATATATCCCAATTCTGCCTCTACATTAGCACCTAACGGTTTTGCGTACTTCACAATTTCAGATGTGATTTGCACATTTTCTTCAAAGGGTCTCTCACTAGCGTCGATCATTACAGAGTCAAACCCAGCGTCAAGACATTTTTTTACTAGGCTGACATCACTGCCATGGTCAAGGTGTAGCCATGCTTTTACGCCGTATTGTTTCATTGCAGCTCTAGCTAGGCCAGTAGCGACTTCCAGTCCCATGTAATTGATCGAGCTTTCGGAGAGTTGTAGTATGATCGAGCTGTCGTTGTCTTTTGCTGCCGTCAATACTGCCGAGAGCGTTTCGAAATTATAGAAGTTGGTAGCGAGCAATGCCTGCCCCTCTTCTTTGTTAAGAGCGAGTTGTTCTTGTAGTTTCATGTGTATTTTGTTATTAGTGGTCACACGGAGTTCACTAAACCTGATAGATCAATCTGGTTTATTCCATGGGTACTTTTGTCAATTAGATGCGGTCTGGTTACTTGTAAAAATTGTAACTGAGCGCATAGCCTTTTTATATGCTATAGGAAAAGCGTCTTTGTGCTATTTCCGTAATTCTATCTTTATTTTCAAAAGCGGTGGTGCCGCCAGCTTCTGTTGTGTTGATAGCACCTGTCAAGTTGGCAAATTTTAGACATTCGATGAGGGATTTTTCTTGAATGTACTGAAAGATAAAGCCTGCATCAAAACTGTCTCCAGCCCCAATTGCATCTGCAACTTCGTTATTCAAGAATGCAGGCAATCTCTCTATTTGTCCTTTGTTGATGAGTAGCGAACCATTGGCTCCATCTTTCAAGGCTATTATGTGGGCGTAATCTTGGATGCTTTGGATCCCTTCTTCTATGGTTTTTGTGTTTGTAAGGTTGAGAAGCTCCACTCGATTAGGAAGGAAGACATCAACAAAAGGGAGCAGTTCTTGTAGGTTGAGATCCCAGTTTTCTGCAGGGTCCCATTGGGGGTCCAAAGATGTGGTGAGACCAAAAGCCTTGGCTCTTTTGAAAAGATCCAAAACCCCAGACTTAAGAGCCGGTTGCATGAAAATACTGCTTACATGGAGATGTCCTGCTTCTGTGATGATATCATTTCTTACTTCCTTGGCGCTGAGATGGTCCATGGCTCCAGGGTAGGTAACATTGGCCCTGTCTAGGTCATAGTTGAGAACTATCGTAGATCCAGTTTGGTACTCATCTGATCGAATCAAAAAATCTGTTCTGACACCTTTCTTTTGAAGTGAGCTTTCTACTAAATCACCAAATTGGTCTGTACCTATTTTTCCCAAGAAAGTAACGTCTGCACCCAGCGAGCATAGATTGCTTGCGAAGATAGCTGAACTGCTACCCATTGTTACAGTCATCTGTTTTGACAAGATTTCTTTGCCAACTTCAGGAAACCCATCTATTTTGTTTAAGATGATGTCGACGTTAAGTTCTCCAACAACTAGTACTTTTTTCATTGTGCTATCTGTTTATTTTGATTGTGGTAGCATGTAAATATTGACTCCTTGTACCACACGTGAAATCGCTCCGCTAGATGAAGGCTCATCTGGTTGGAGTCCTTGGTCCAACGATTTGAAAAAGCCTAGGAGTTGTCCAGGGAGAACAGAAGGCAAGGTAAGAAACTCTTCGTCAAGAGTGTCTCCGTTACTCGCGTATTGAATACTTAAATTCACATCTAAATCGAAATCGAGTCGTTCTGCGATTGCGACTTGTGAGAGGGCCTTCTTGCCTTTTTCCATGGCAAAAATTAGATCATGTTCGTATTGACTCACGTATTTGTTGTTCGATAGAAGATATACAATGAGTGTGTCTCCATCTACGACTGCTTTTGGACCATGTCTAAAACCTAAGAACGACTCTTCTTTACAGATAATGGCACCATCTGTCAGTTCTTGCAGTTTTAGTTGAGATTCGGTAGCAGTACCTAGTAGAGGGCCTGAACCTAGAAATACAGCTCTTTTGAAGGGGAGAGAAGCAGTTTCTTTAATACTGTCCAAATGTGTTTCTAAAATTTGTTCGGCATATTGACTAGCCAGTTCTACTTGTGGTTTTAGAGAATCTATTTCTTCCAATCTGCCAATCAATATTCCTGAGAGTAACATGCCGGTGTAGCTGCTAGTCATAGCCAGGCTTTTGTCATTGGTTTCTTTCGGTAGTGTCAATACGTACTTTTCACCTTTGGTTTTGTAGGTGGCTAGGTCGCCCACTGGATTGCAGGTAATGACTAGGTGAAAACATTTTTTACTGATTTTATCCGCAAGCTCTACTGCAGCTTTGCTTTCGGGGCTATTGCCAGAACGTGCAAATGAAATTAAAAGCAGTGATTCGTCGTTCGAAAGATAATCATAGGGATGTGAAACCAAATTGGTTGTAGGTACTGCGGATACATTGTCCTTGCTGTGTCGGTAAAATGTGCCAACTAGAGATTCTCCGATGTATGCGCTTGTTCCTGCGCCAGTTAGTATGGTTTTATCAAAGTCAGCACTGTTTAGAAAATCCCCAAGCTCTTTCTTTTGCTTATGTACAACACTCCAGATTTCTCTCCAAACCATCGGTTGTTGGGCGATTTCTCGAGCGGTGTGAATGCCGCCTAAAGATTCCAGAGTATTTACATCAATATTTAAAAAGTCCATAAACGATATTTTTCTTATGTAAGCTTATTTTATTAAGTCGATTCAAATTTAAACACAAAGTTTAAACTTTCAAATACTTTCATATTTACTTTTTTAACTTTTGAAAAGTTTCATTGATGCTTAATGCTTGTTTTACGTTCTCAAACTTTTCTATCTTGCAATAAATAAGAAATCATGCCTATTAACAGTAGAAGTTCAACAGTATCTAGACGAAATGACATCTTGACTTCTATCAATACTGACGGAAAAGTATTTGTAGAAGAACTTAGTGCCCGGTTTGGGGTGAGTGAGGTTACTATTCGAAACGACCTAGACCAATTAGAACAGAAAAATTTATTGATACGTGCTCGTGGAGGAGCGATGAAGATAGAGGGTAGGGTAGGGGTAGATTATAACCTATCGGAAAAAGATAAGCTTAACTATCAAGAGAAAGTGAAGATCGGTAAGGCTGCTGCTAAACTGATTAATGACTCTGAAATTGTGTTGATTGATTCGGGAACTACTACTGCTGAGATGGTAAAGAATCTTGATGAGAGCAAGGAGTTGACGGTGATTACCAATGCTCTGAATATAGCGAGCGTTTTGATCAATCATCCAAATGTAAGTTTGACGATTCCGGGTGGGTATTTGCGCAAAAACTCCCAGTCACTTGTGGGACCGATGGCGGAGCGAGGGTTGAGAAATTTTTATGTTGACAAGGCTTTTTTGGGTGTTGATGGGTTTGATACGAGGAGCGGTTTGTATACGCCCAATATTGAAGAGGCACACTTAAATGAATTGATGATTGAAATTGCTAATGAGGTGATATTGTTGACGGACTCTAGCAAATTCAAGAAGAAGAGTTTTGCGTATATCTGCCCGGTAGAAAAAATCGATGTAGTGGTTACTGATGATAAGTTGGACAATGAAGATCGTAAGCGTCTAGAAGATGCAGGAGTAAAAGTGATCATTGCTTGATCACTTTTATTGCTGTTGTGGATTGTCCGTCTTTTATCCTTAAAATGTAAACCCCTGCTTGTAATTGACTAAGATCTATTTGAGCACTATCTGTGCTTGAAATCAATTTCATACCTGAAAGAGAGTAGATGTCGATTCTTTCGAAAGCTTCTGAAAGCTGAATAAAGTCTGTGGTCGGGTTTGGGTAGAGGGTGAAATTTTGACTAGTTCCAATTTCTAAAATAGGTTCTCCTGTTTTGCCGCTTATTGTTTCGCTGTAGGATGAATTGCCTAGCTCGTTGTAGGTGTATAGTCTGTAATAGTAGGTTGTTTCGTCTAGTAAGTTGTCATCCCTGGTTTCGGTGTTGTTTGCGTTAAACTGACCAATCTCGATATAGTTGTTCTCGTCAGTGGATCGCTCCAATATGTATCCATCACAGTGGCTGCATGCTTCCCAGCTTATCAGGAGTCTGGATTTTGGTATTTGTTCCGATTTCTCAATAGTCAGGCCTGTGGGGGTGTCTGGTGGGGTGTTACGAAATGCTAAGGAAGGATTTCCGCTAGTGCTGCCTAGTTGAGTGTTGTCGTCGTTTAGTGTAGTGAAAAACGGGATAGAGGTTTGTGCTTCTATGTCTTTGAGTTCTTTCTGACTCAGTGAAAGCTCTAGAATATTGCCTTGTGTAGCGCTGTTTATTACTGCTTCAGTTTCTTGCCATTCCGAGCCTACAAACTCGTACAATGTTTGTCCAGATAGGTAGTAGTCGGCTCCTTGTAGGGGACTATTTTCTTCTTGATAGCCTGTGTTCTGGTCATAGTCGGTGTTGATGTATGTTTTGTAGTTTGTGACGGCTCCTTCGATGAGTATGTAAAGATTTTGTATGTCGAAGTAGGTGCGCATGCTGAAGCTTTGTCCAGTGTTAGATGCAGAGCTAAGAATGGGTAGTGTACCCCAGTCTTCTTTGTTGCCATCTATGTTGATGCTGTAGCTGTTTATATCATTAGTTGCTAACGAGACCTCTTCCGAATAAGCAGAGATTTGATCTCCTGATAGCAGGTAGTATCTGTAAGTGTAGGATGTTTCTGGAGAGATATTTGGATCTAAGTAGTAGTCCTGATCTGCAGGTAGAGTAGCTACTGTAGTGTATTCGCCACTGTTTTCGGCTCTTTGTATGATGCGTTTTAGGCCGCTACTTTCTCTACCCCAGTAGATCATTAGGTCGGAGCTGCTGGCTGATCCCAATATTTCGCCATTGGTATCGATGCTTTCGGTGAGTCCTGCGATAGCAAACTCCAAGTCTCCATCATAGTTGGGTTGACTGGCATCTGCTGAGATGATTACCGTATGATTTAGTTTGTTGTAGCCTGTTTCCGCTTCCCAAACTCCAGTGTTGGCCATTTGGATAGAGTAGCGAGGGTCGTTATGTAAGGTTTCGTAAGGGTCTGGAAGGTTGAGAAGTAGGTCGTAATTGCCTTCTGTCATTTCATTTGGGATACCAGCGCTCAGGGACAAATTGATGTTTTCTCCTAAAGGCCAAGTTCTTATGTCGGTATCTGGCTCGATGACATATTCTTCTTTACTGTCTTGATTTCTGAGAATGATTTCTATATCTCTAGGATTGTAAGGGTTGGCGTATCCGGTGTTTTGGAGGTCTAGATCAAATGAAAAAGTTCCTCCAGGTTGTACGCTTTCGGTGTATGTGCCAGCGAGTAGCTCGTGGCGGTAGCCTATTTTTAGCGTGATTTCATCAAAACAACCTTGGTTGTCCCATTCGTTGAGTACATCCGCATTGTAGTCTCTATTGATGTAGGACCAGTGGAAGCGAGCCAGTTCGTTGGAACTATTGTCGCAATCCGAGTAGGGGGAGGCTAGTGCACAGGTTTCTCCTCCCATAGGGGTGTACAGTGTTTCCTGGTTGAGGTAAGGTTTTTCTAGGTCAGGATTGATATATGTGCCAAAGTCAGAAGAGGATGCTACGAAGCAGTCGTTGTGGTGGCCTAGTCTACTTCTGTAGGTGTTTTCAAAGGCGATACTCTCGTCGATGGCTTCTTCAGAGTCAAAAATCTTCATTTTGTAGCCTGGCGTACGAATTTGTAGCATGCGGTCGGGTGTGAGTGCATCCAGTAGACCGAAAACTACTTCTTTGCGGTCGTTCCAGCTGTCTTCATTGATCACGCCTGGACTCGTAGCGAAGTGATCAGTGTAGTACCATTCACCCCAGGTGCCTATAAATCCTGCTTGCATTACTGCGATTACATCTGCATTTTCTCGGAGTATAGGTTTGATTTGTTCGATATGGGTTTGTACGATTTCAGGTGTTGCGTCATTGTATGGGGCGGAGGTTCCTGTGGAGTAGGCAAATCGAATGATGCATTTGAGTCCTGCGGATCTTACGGTAGATAGGTCCTTTCGGATGTTGTTGAGGTATTCGTTGGAAATGGGTGAATTACGAAACTCCTCTAGGTAGATTACGCGCAGGATTTGTGTGATGGATTCGTTGGACTGGTAGCTGGATAGTGTTTCCAGATCTAGAAAATTGTAATTGCCGCCGGTGTGTACCTCTGTGTGGTGGTAAAAGCCTCTTTCAGGGTTGGGGATGATCAGATCGTGGCTTTCATAAGTTACAGATTGACCCAATGAGGTGAAGGTGCTTATGATGGAGGTGATGAATAGAGTGATTAGACCTTTTTGCATGATTGACGCTGCTTGAAAAAAAATGAAAAAAGCAATGTCATGATGCTTGGTCATGACATTGCATTAGTGAAGTTGAGGTTATTTCAAGATGTAAGTGGCAGGTAGAGCTCCCTCTTGTTCTTGATTCGTAGGGTAGTGTCCTTGTGAAGCCCACCATCCCTCGGTAGAGGTTGGGGAGTTGTCTAGTGCGTCAAAGAAAAATTCGATGGCGTCTCCTTGCTCTGGAATTCTGTTGGGATCTATAGACTGAAGGTCTAGTGAAAACTCATAGGCTACATTTCCTTCTTTTGATACCATGTCTGTTAGATTGAGAAATGTGCTGTATTGGAGTTGTTCCCACGTGCCCCATACGTTGTTGTTAGTTAGGAGGTCATCATCATCATTAGGGTACATGTATAGAGTGTAAAGACCAAGGCTTGCTGCGTCTACAGTTCCTTCATGGAATTCTCTTCCGTCTGCTGTTCCAAAGAAGCCTTCAAATAGATAGTCAAGACCTTTGGTAGAGCCAGGGTATTTAAGGGAGTAAAATCCAGTTGAATCTTGCTCTAAGTCAGTTGTTGCTTGGTAGTCGGTGTTGATCCAGAAGTCTATGAATGAGGTGTGTTCAGAAGTGGCTTCTACATAGACGTATAGTTTTTGGTTGCCCAAGTTTTCCATTTTTACTTGTACAAATGTTCCATCTCCTTCAAAATCTAAAGCAGGTATATCAGCCCATTCGCTCACGTCTCCATCGATGGTGATGTTTATGATGTCTACAGCAGCTTGTGATTCATCTGATCCGCTTTCGTTGGTGGCGGTCATGGTGATTACGTAGCTACCGTTTGCTTCGTAGGTGTGTGACGGGGATTCTTCAGTAGAGGTATCGCCATCTCCAAAGTCCCATGCGTAGGAAGTTTCTTCTCCTGCTGTAGTGTTAGTGAAAGTTACTGTCTTGCCAGAGATTTCTGTAGTGAAGCCTGCTTCTGGTGCAGGGAGTTTGTCTTCATCTTCACTGCAAGAGAAGAGGATACAGCTAGTTAGTGCCAAGCTGAGGGTCAATAATCCTTTAAAGTTAAGATTTTTCATGTGATTTTGAATTTAAGATTTAGTATGTCAAGGTTTTCTTTGGTAAACCTTATAATTAGATTTCGAAAGTTATTAACTTTTAAAAAGAAAGCAAACGAAAATTAATAATTATTTAAAGTTGTTGTCTTGCTGGTTAAAATAACTGTATCAAAGCTGTGAAAACGCAGGCTTATTTGGAGAATAGATACATGGCTACTAGGGCAACTAGCATTCCTGCGAGCAGGGTAGGGCTGGGCCATACGTTGTACAGTATGAGGGAGAGAGTGATGGTGATTAGTGGGGATAAGCCGGTAAGGGGGACGACGATGATGGCTTTGCCGTGTCTAAGTGCGTAGACGAGTGCTAGTGCACCAAAAGAGTTGAGCAAATGAATGAAAAATGCGGCGTATGCCCCGTCCCAGCCATAGTTGATTTCTTGCGATGTGTCTGTCATATAATAGGCTATAGGGATTAGGGTTAGGCCTGAAATTGTCATGTAGAAAAAGATGCTTTCGGCTTTCATGGATTGGTTGGCAAACTTCATAACGTAGGCTTGGAGTCCCCATGCTAAAAATACCAATGCGGAAAGTATTAGCCAGGTGTGTCCTTCTGTGAGTTTTTTTTCACCATTGCTATAGGATAATAGGTAAATAGCGATCAGGGCTAGGCAGATTCCGAATGCCTGTCTTCGGGTTGCTGATTCCTTGAGGAGGGTGGTGGATAGGGCGATAGTGACGATGGGGTAGAGTGATATGATGGGGAAAATAATGTAGGCTGGCCCTTCTCTTAATGCTTGAAACAATATAATTTGCCCTCCAGCACCTGTGAGTCCTGCTGCCATACCTAAAACGATTGCTTTCGGAGAAGTTTCCAGTTTCCAATTGGTGATTTTGAGACCAACGATTGCGCAGGGGATCATAGTGAGTGCCCATGCGATGTATCCCATGGTCGCAGGGAATCCATTTTTTTCTGGAGATTCTATTAGTGCTCCCCAGATGCCCCAAGAAACAGTCGTAGCGAAAGCATATACTAGCCAGCCAGACGAAGATTTGATAATGTTCATAACTACTATATATTATAAGGAGTCTGTTAATGATTAATTAATAAGAAAAGGCAAAGTAGTATTTTATTTAAGAAAGAAATTGAAAGTTAAATAAATATTATTTAATTTGGTGATTCAAAAATAAAAGGAAGTGAAAGTTAAACGTAACTAATTGTATGATGCAAACATTTACAAAAGGTATATTGATCCTTTGTCTGCTTGCTTTCGTGACGGACTTGAGAGCTCAGTCATTGGTCACTGGGCAAGTGAGATCGGACGAAGATGGAGAGGGCTTGCCAGGGGCAATGATCGTAGTGGAAGGGTCCGCTGTGGGGACAGTGGCAGATCTAGATGGAAACTACTCTATAGCAGCAAATGATAGCGATGTGCTTATCTTTTCATTTGTCGGGTTTGTCACTCAGAGAGAAGAAATAAATGGTCGATCGGTAATCGATGTTTCTTTACCTTCTGATGTTTCGGAGTTGTCAGAAGTAGTGATTATGGGGTATTCTGTAAAGTCGAGACAGGAGGTTTCTGCCTCGGCCAGTACTCTGGATGATACTGAACTACAGAACGTAACTGCCTCTAATGTTGAAAGTATGCTGCAAGGCAAAGTAGCGGGGGTGAGTGTGACTACCTCTTCTGGTGCACCGGGACAAGCAGCAGAGATAAGAATTCGAGGGGTCAATTCATTGACCGCAGACCGTGCCCCCTTGGTGGTCGTTGATGGCATGATAGGAGGTACATATCAACCCAATGATGTCCAATCAGTAACGATATTGAAGGATGCTGCAGCTACAGCACTGTATGGATCGCTGGCCTCTGGTGGAGTGATGATCGTGACAACCAAAACAGGTTCTAAAGAGGATGCTCAAATTGAGTTTTCGGCTACTGTGGGGCAAAAAAGAATTACTACGGGGAATTTCTCTGTGATGAATGGAGCTGATTTGTATGAACTTCAAAGGATTATGTGGGGAGATAATACTGCAGGTTTTCTCAATCAAAGACCAAATTATCTAGAAGATCGAAATTTTGATTGGGTTGATGAAGTGTATAAACCAGGAGTACTTCAGAATTATTACGTAGCGGCTAGAGGCGGTGGAGAAAAAACCAATTACGCTGTGTCATTGGATTATTACAATGAAGACGGAACTTTAGTGAATACAGGTTATGAACGCATCAGTTTTCGTTCTAATCTCGGTTTTCAACTCAAAGAAAATATTAATCTAAAAACCAATTTTTCTGTAGTTCAGAGCGAAGGCAATCAGGATTTTTGGGATTGGCGTTATGACCCATTTTTGAATTTGCCATGGGATGACCCTTATGCGGATGATGGGTCTATCAAATATATAGATAACACTACCTCTCTAGAGTGGTACGGTAGAGACAAGAGAAACGTGCTGCACACGGCTCAGTATAACTACAACAAAAGTAAATCTCTAGCTTTAACTGGGAATGCTTTTTTGACTATTGATTTTACAGATTGGTTGACTATGGAATCTAGAACGATGGTGTCCATCTATAATTCGGGATATGAGACATTCTTGGATCCTCGATCAAAAGACGGAAAGGCAAGTCAGGGAACACTTACGAGTTCGGATAATGAATCGAGGGATGCCATTTCTACCCTAATATTTAGGGCCAGCAAGGACTTTGGAAAACATTCCTTTGGAGGTTTTGTTGGAGTAGAGGGTGCTAGCTATTATGCAGAATCACTCAATGCGTCTGCTAGAAATATCCCTATTGGGTTGAATGTGTTGGATGCAGCAGCGGAACCTGTAAGTACAGGCGGGTCCAATGTGACGAGTACGAGAGTATCATTTCTTTCGGAGTTGAGTTATTCATATGCAGGTAAATATTTTTTGACGGGTGTTTTCCGAACAGATGCCTCCTCAAAATTTGCTCCTAGTACGCGATGGGGGTATTTTCCAGGTGTTTCGGCTTCCTGGGTGATTAGTGAGGAAAGCATATTCTCGAAAGATGTAATCACGTTCATGAAGCTAAGAGCGAGCTATGGAGAAGTAGGTAACGATAATGTGGGGAGTACTTATTTTCCTTATTTGTCTTATTATGATTTATCAACAAACTACAACGGAAGTCCAGCAGGTACAATTCCGCTCTTGGCAGATAGACAGATCACTTGGGAAACGGTCATTTCTAGAAATGTAGGTGTAGATTTGGTCCTTTTGGATAGAGTGAATTTCACTTTGGATTATTATCGTAACTCCACAAAAGACATGCTACTTAGAGTTCAATTGCCCTTGTCGATTGGCTATGAAGAACAATTAAGGAATGCTGGAGAAGTGAAAAATCAAGGGGTTGAGTTTGCTGTTAGTGCTGATATCATCAATCCATCTCGTGAGTTTTCTTGGAATTCCGGGTTCAACGTATCTTGGAATCAAAGTGAGATAATGGATTTGGGAGATGATCGGGAGCTATTCTTTGGTACAGGGGCCCAGCAGGTGTCTGAAGTGGGCAACTCTCTCAGACAGTGGTACCTTCCTAAATGGCTTGGGGTGAACCCAGATGATGGTAGTCCACTGTGGGAAAAGGTGAATCGAGATGCGGATGGCAATGTGGTATCAAGAGAAGCGACTAGTGTTTACTCTGAAGCGGAGTACCAGGCTGTAGGAGATGTGCTTCCTAAATTCTATGGTGGTTGGACCAACAGCTTTGGGTACAAAGGGATTTCGCTGAATGTGCTGATTTCTTATCAGTTTGGAAACAAGGTGTATCACAGTTCTCGACAACTTTTCGATAGCGATGGGGCTTATCCAGAGTACAATTTGATGAATCTTCAAGATGACTGGAGTAGGTGGGAAAAGCCTGGAGATGAAGCTACACATCCATTGCCAGTCAGAGGAGGGAATCAGCAGTCCAATGCAGTGTCTTCCCGGTATTTGGAGGACGGAGATTACATCCGCTTGAGAAACGTATCTCTTGGGTATTCTTTTCCTAGAGACATGATTTCAGCGCTCAGACTACAGTCCTTGAATATCTCGTTGAGCGCAGATAACCTATTTACTTGGACTAAATTTTCAGGTTTAGATCCAGAAACCAGAATATCTGCATCGGAATATGAGTTGCCTGGTTTTCAGGACTTCAAGTATCCTATCAGTAAACAGTATCTAGTCAAACTGACTGCTAAATTTTAATCGCAAGAAAGATGAAAAGAATACTAATAATATGTTTAATGGCCCTATTTGCTGTCTCTTGTGATTTGGACCAGCTGCCGAGTGAAGGTATAGTGGCGGAATCTTTGTCCAACAATTATGAGGGGCTGTTGGCCGCTACAGATGGCAATTATGCCATGATGAAAGATGTGATCACTTATTATGGTGCAGACAATACTGCTAACTATTGGATACGTCACTATCATCATTTGTCTGAGTATGCCAGTGACAATGTAATGCTAAGTGGATCTACTACTGACCCATTGTATTATGTGTTTACTAGAGAACATTTTGCCTCTATGAACAATACAAGTTATCTCTGGTTTTCTTCTTACAGAATCATCAATGGCGCAAATCAGATCATCGCAGCATTGAGTGATCCTGAGGACGAAGATTCAAAACAATTGCTAGGGGAAAACTATTTTCTTCGTGCCTTTATGCATCTAGAGTTGCTGAAGTTGTTTGCTATGCCGTACTCGCATGGTCGTGACAATGATGGCGTGATCCTAAAAACATCCGTAGAAGATTCGCCACTGATGGCTAGGTCTACCGTAGGAGAATGTTATGATCAAATTGAGGCAGATCTACTCCTTGCAGTAGACCTAATGGGAGCTAGTAGGGGTAGTGCTTTTGGCTCAGCGGTAGCAGCTCAAGCCTTGCTCAGTAGGGTGTATCTACACATGGAAAGATGGCAAGACGCTATTGACTATGCTGACGAAGTGATTGCCAATGGAGCATTTGAATTGGAGCCAAAGAGCAATTATGTCAATGCTTTTTACAATAGTGCTTCCTCCACAGAGGCAATTTGGTATGTCGCTCAGTTACTGCAGGATGACAAGACGTTAGCGGCAGTTGGTTCTATGTACCTTACTGATCAAGGGTTGGGATGGGGAGAGATATACCCTTCAGAATCTCTACGAGACTTATTGGGTCAGTATCCTCAAGACGTAAGGAACGATTTTATTAAACCTGACTATGAGGACGACGGGGTGACCGTCAAAGAAAGAAATGGTTATCCAAAATACTTCATTACTAAGTTTTCTTATCAAGATGACGTGGTGACTCTAAACTCTCCACAAATGATTCGGTTGGGTGAAGTATACCTAAACCGTGCAGAGGCCTATGCGCATCAGGGCGATATCGATAAGGCTTTGACTGATGTCAATACCATTCGCCAACGTGCGGGCCTCACGGGGACTGATCTTTATACTTCAGCTGATTTTAAAGGGTTTACGAATATTTTGGAAGTGGTTTTGAATGAAAGAAGACTGGAATTGGCTTGGGAAGGTTTTAGAACACAGGATTTGGTGAGAAATAAAATGGACATTGATAGAAGTTACCCAGGTGTTCATTTGTTGAATGGAGAAACCGATCAAGTGATCCCGTGGAGTGACAATCGTAACATCTTTTATATTCCACTCAATGAGTTGACTAATAATATTGAAGTGGATCAAAATCCTTAAAATTAAATTGTTTATATCGTGTTTAAAGGGAATTACCTATGGGTAGTTCCCTTTATTCTTTTTAGATGAAGATGTCAGTAGACTTAAAAACTCCATTTCGATTTCTGGAAGGGGAAGCCGTAGGTTTAGGGAAGAAGAAAGTAGAAATTCTTAGGTTAAAGTCAATTCTTGGACTCAATAAAGGGACAGAGGTTTTTGTCAGTGATCTGCATGGAGCCAATGAGACCTTTGACTACTTATTGAAAAATGGCTTTGGAACGATTGAGAAAATCGTAAGGGAGAATTTGGGCATGCTTGCTGATCGTGAACGAAACGATCTGTTGGGGATGATCTACGCCCCCAATGAAGCTCTCAATGATGTTAAAAACAACAAGGAGGAGAGGCAGGTACGTTTGGTGCTTGTCATGTGTAATTTGCTCAAGGTTCTGAAAGTACAACTTGCCGTGTATCCCATTGCCAAAATCAGATCCGAATTGTCAATAGATATTCAGGACATGATCATAGATATGGTCCTACGAGTGGAGTCTGACGAAAAATACGTAACCTATCTCGTAGAGTCCATTATTGAATTGTCTCTGGACGGAAAAATTATCAGTGAGTTGGTGGGGTTAATAAGGCGTGTCTGCGTGCAAAAACTTCACGTAGTAGGTGATATTTACGATCGCGGACCTGGTGCTGATCTGATACTTGATCAATTGATTGATTATCAAGATTGTGACGTGCAATGGGGCAATCATGACATAGTATGGATGGGGGCAGCATGTGGCTCTGATGCTTGTATAGCCAATGTGCTGAGGGTCTCGCTGAGGTATGGGAATATTGAGACCCTCAATCGATATGGGATTCACCTGATTCCTTTGGCAACATTCGCAATGAAATATTATAATGGAGATTCGGCTTATACCTTTGAGCCAAGACTTGAAAGTGGCGAAGTTTTAGGTTCTGCCGAATTTGCTCTTAATAAAATCATGCATAAGGCAATCGCTATCATTCAATTCAAACTGGAGGGGGCATTGATCAAGCGAAGAGAAGAGTTTTCGATGTCTTCTAGGCTCTTGTTGGATGCTTTGGACCTGGACAGAGGGATCTTGCGAGTCGATGGACAAGAATATCCATTAGAGGATAGCTATTTCCCTACTGTGGATCCACAACAGCCTTACCAACTCAATGCAGATGAAGAGGAATTGTTGCATCAGTTGAAACAGTCTTTTTTGGGGAGTATAAGGTTGAGGTCACATGCTCGTTTTTTATTCAATAGCGGTTCTTTGTACAAAGTGTCCAACAATAATCTCTTTTTTCATGGCTGTGTCCCCGTTGATTCAAGTGGCGAATTATTGAGTGTGGATTTAGGGGAAGGGTCTTTGAGAGGGAAGGCGTTGTTTGATTTTTTCGATGAGAATGTAAAAGAGGCATGGTCAAAAAAAGCAGATCCTGATCATGCTTACGCCAAAGACCTGATGTGGTACTTATGGGCGGGGCCTTTTTCTCCTCTGTTTGGGAAAGCCAAAATGGCCACTTTTGAGAGATATTTTCTCAAAGTAAAACAGACACATCAAGAGCGGACCAACGCGTACTTTTCTTTTAGAGAAGAGGAAGACTTTTGCAGGAGAATTCTTGGAGAATTTGGTCTGAAATGCGAAGAATCTGTTGTCATCAATGGGCATATGCCTGTGTCTGTTAGGACTGGTGAAAACCCCATCAAAGGTAATTCAAAGCTTATTGTCATAGATGGAGGGTTTTCCATGGCCTATCAATCTAAAACAGGGATTGGAGGTTTTACTTTAGTACACGATTCATTGGGGCGTCAGCTTACTACACATTCACCTTATAGTGACAAGTGCAGACAAATTAATTTTAGAACAGAAGTTATATCTGACAACAAACAGAATCAGAAAATAGCTGATTCTACAGAAGGCAAAATAATCATGGAAAGAGTTCTGTCGCTTCAGGGGGGCTTGTTTGAGGATTTTTGATTGGAGAATGTCAGAAGCAGTGCAGATATTGCACATGTCGTGATGGGTGCATAAAAAAAGCGTCAAGGCTGTCCTTGACGCTTTGGATTATAGTGTGATTGGAAGGCTTAAAGTTCCAATGCGTCGTTCATTTTTCTTACAGCTGCCGCACTTGCTTCGAACTTGGCTTTTTCTTCGTCGTTGAGTTTGTAGTCTACAACTTCTTCCCATCCGTCTTTGCCTACGATCACAGGTACGCCGACACAAATGTCGTTTTGTCCGTACTCACCTTCGAGGTACACAGAGGCAGTCATCAGTTTCTTTTGGTCTCTGACGATCGCTTCTACCATCGCTGCACCCGCAGCGCCAGGCGCATACCATGCAGAGGTGCCGAGTAGGCCAGTCAAGGTTGCACCGCCTACCATAGTTGCTTTCGCTACTTCTTCTAGTTTCTCCTCAGAGAGGTAGTTAGATACTGGAGTAGAGTTGTAAGTGGCAAGTCTAGTCAATGGGATCATCGTGGTGTCACCATGTCCGCCAATCACTACACCTTGAATGTCGTTGGGGTTGCATTCTAGTGCTTCAGATAGTCTGTATCTGAATCGTGCGCTATCGAGCATACCGCCCATTCCGATTACTCTATTTTTCGGTAGGCCGCTTGATTTAGCAGATAGATACGTCATAGTATCCATAGGATTAGAGATTACGATGAGGATCGCATCAGGAGAATGCTTGATGAGGTTCTCAGTGACTGTTTTGACAATACCTGCGTTGGTACCGATCAGTTCCTCACGAGTCATACCTGGTTTTCTTGGGATACCCGATGTGATGACAACTACTTTCGAACCGGCAGTTTTGCTGTAGTCTCCAGTGGTACCAGTTACCTTGGTATTGAATCCGTTCAACGTCGCGCACTGGTTCAAATCCATTGCTTTTCCTTCGGCAAATCCTTCTTTGATGTCAAGAAGTACTACTTCGTCCGCCAATTCTTTCATGGCACAGTATTCAGCTACGCTGGCACCTACATTACCAGCTCCTACTACGGTTACTTTCATTTTGATGTTTATTTATAAATTAATAGAATCTCGTTTGAATGCCCTCGTGGCGAAAGTAGTCAAAAAAAGACCGTTTAAAGAGTAAATGAGGCATTTATAAGGATAATTATGGATTGTGTCGGTAGACGTTTCCTAGTTGGAAAAATCCGAGGTTTGATTTGTACTCTTTAAAGATGTTGCGATTGTAGTCGTTGTATAGAGCGACGATGGAGGCCATGACTTTGGCTTTGATTTCTAGGTGGTTTTCCAAGATGTCCATTAGGTTGATCTGTGGGATGACGTAGATTTCGGCCTGTTCGGAGATTACGAGGGAGTTGTAGATGCGTGTGGCTCCATCGATGAATGAATTGTCTCCAAAACAGTGTCCTGAATCGACTTGTGCGAGCTCTTCAAACTCGTCCTTGATGCTGATCGAGAGTGAGACGGTACCTTTTTTGACGATGTATAGGGCATGACTGGGGTCCCCGCTGAAGAACACTACTTCGTTTTGCTTGTATTTTCTCAAATACATGTAGGGAGTGAATAGGGAGAGCTCGTCTTCGTTGAGGTGTTCGAATTGCTTGATGTCCGAAAGAAATTTAAAGAGTGCGAGTTCGTCCGAATTATACCTTTTTTTGAAGGGATTATACATTTCTTTCTTGCGTTATAATGAATACTCGTTTCGTGTTTTTTGTGATTTTGTAGCGGTCGTCGATCCTCATGCCAGAGATCCAGATGATGTCTTGGTTGGATTCGAAGAGCACCACCCTTGTTTTCAAGTTTACGGGAATTTTCTCATCAATCATAAAATCACTTACCTTTTTTTGAGACTTCATTCCGAGTGGGACAAAGCGGTCTCCTTCTTGCCAATATCGTGCCTTGAGGGGGTAGGAGAGCAGATCTGCGTCTAGATAGGCAAGCTTAGATTCTCGGCTGATTTCAAGGGGAGTTTCTCGATAGGCAAAGGTGTAGCGCTCTTCACCCACGACGAGCTCCTTTTGATCCATCGTGATAGTAGCTTGCAGGGCGGGAAGTTCTGGTTCTTCTATTGGAGTGATCACCAACTGGTCTCTGTCGACGACCAAGACCGCTTGGTCCGAAGTGAAGCGTTTGCCTGGGATGCTGCTGCGCAGGGCCACGATGATGGCGCGACATTGGTCAATGTTGAACCCGTAGGGACGTAAGATGTCTTCAAGGATAACGAACCCGCCATTTTTCACATCGAACCAGCTCATGCCGAGCAGCTCGACTCCTTCTGGAGAGGTGCTGTAGAATTTTTTGAGGATTTTTTTCGCTTTGGCTTTGAGCAAGAGCTCCAATGATTCGAAGCGCTCCTGGTTGTGGAGGAAAGTTTTCTCGAGAGCGGGGTTGATCTTTTTGAGCTCAGGGATGACGATGTTTCGAATTTTGTTGCGGTGGTATTTGTTGCTTTCGTTGGAGCTGTCCTCTCTCCATACGAGCTGATAGTGTCTGGCATAGTCGTGTATATCCTCTTTGCGAGCAAAGGAAAGTGGGCGCACAATTTCTTTGTGTTTGCGGCGGATGCTGCGTAGGCCAGCAATGCTCGTGCCTTTGGTAAAGTTGAACAAGCTGGTTTCGAGCAGGTCGTTGGCATGGTGAGCGGTGAGGAGGTAGTCGTAGTGCGCTGTCTTGCGTAGCTGTTCAAACCATGCATAGCGCAAATCACGAGCTGCCATCTGAGTGGATACGCCTTCGCGCGAGGCATGCTGTAGAGTATCGAAGGTTTCGGTGTAGTAGGGGGTGTTTAGGCTTTGGGCCAAATTTTTGACGAAAGTCTCGTCCTCATCGGAGGACTGACCCCGTAGACCGAAGTTGCAATGTGCAATCGCAAAATCATAATGCAAGTCATGCAGTAGGTAGCAGAGTACGACAGAGTCTATGCCTCCGCTGACGGCTACCAGTAGTTTGTTTTTCTTGCCAAACAGGGCGTGTTTGGTTACAAATGCTTCGAATTTTTCGGGGAGATCCACCACGAGAGTTATTTTTAGATCAAACTTAGGTTTTTTTCGTTAGTGTTACGAATTAGCTTTGCGATCTATTTGACATGAATATGCACAAAATAAAACTTCTTCTTCTGGGGGTGGGTATACTACTCGGTACACAGACGGTGCACGCCCAAAAGAAAGATAAAATCCGATACAAAGCTGATAAATTGACCAATGCGAAAGTAGAGGGTAAGAAGTTTAAAAAGCTCATTGGTAAGGTGGTTTTTACACAAAATGAAACCATTGTGTATTGTGACTCAGCCTACTTTTATACTAAGGAAAATATAATGGAAGCCTACGGGCGTGTACGTATCAAGGACGGAGACTCCGTGACGATCACAGCCCGAAAACTCATCTACGAAGGAGACGATGAAACGGCCCTGCTGAGGGAGGATGTGGTCTATCGTCGAGGACGAAAGCGCCTCTATACGGATTTTTTGGACTATCATATGACTACCGAAGTAGCGGAGTTTAAAAATGACGGCAAGTTGGTAGATGAACACAACACTCTGACGAGCAGTTACGGAATCTATTATTCGCGGACAGAAATGGCGTATTTTTACAATGACGTGCTCTTGGTGTCTCCAGACTTCAACTTGCGGACGGATAGTTTGGAATACTTCTCGCGGAGCAAAGTCGCAGTATCCAAGGGACCAACGTACATCGATGATCGCAAAGGAACGACTGTCGACTCCAAGGGCGGAACCTACCGTACCCAACGGGAACAAACCACCTTTGCCAAAGGCACCATCGAAACGCGCAATTATATCCTTGTAGGAAACGACATCTTCATCGACGAGATGAAAAAATACTATACGGCCAAAGGCGATGTAGTGATGACATCCAAGAAGGATGATATCGTCATCTATGGCGATGAGGCTGTCTATGACAAAGAAAAAGGTGTCAGTAAGGTGTATGGAAAGCCCGTCATGAAGAAAATCATGCAAGATCAAGACACTCTCTTCATGTCGGCGGACACCCTGGTGGCCATCGAAAACGTGGACAAAGACAAAGAAAGGGTGCTGGGCTACCATGGGATATTGATTTACCAAGAAGCGCTACAAGGTAAGTGCGACTCGGTGGCTTATTTTCTCTCCGATTCGACCATACACATGTACCGCGACCCAGTCCTGTGGAACGAAAAAAGTCAGATGATGGCTGACTCGATTGATTTGACCTTTCGCAATGACCTACTATACAAAATGAAGCTCCGTAGACAGTCTTTCATGGCGTCTCTGGATACGATGGGGCAGTACAATCAGATCAAAGGACGGCGTATGGTGGGCAATTTTGATGACGAGGGTCATATCGAATCGATGGATGTAGAGGGCAATGGCGAGAGTCATTATTTTGTGCTGGAGGGCGATAGTTTGTTTATAGGGATGAACAAGATCTTTTGTAGTAGGATGAAAATTCTATTTGAAAACAACCAGATGCAGAACATAACCTTTTACAACCAGCCAGAGGCGAAGTTCATTCCACCACTAGAACTGCTCAAGTCGCAGCATCATCTCGAAGGCTTCACTTGGCGCGTAGACGAGAAGCCGACCAAGCAGGATGTCCTCACTCGCAACCTCGAAAAGAAGACATCGAGTCAGATGGAGGGAGTACCTGTCAGTGATGAAATGGTTGAAACCGTCAAAAGGGAAGTAGACAAGCGGCTGTCGCCAGAACAAAAGAAGGCCCTACAAAGAAATAATGTGCAACGCCCTGAACGATAATTGCATTGGTAGGCTAGAAAGCGACAGCCTTTCGGTCCGAATTAATTGAGGATATTGTTTTAAAGCATACTATATTTGCAGGCTTATGCGGAAAATAGGGATTTCAGGGGTTTTTGTGGCATTATTGGGGTTGGTTTTGGTTACATCTTGTAGCGAATTTCGCAAACTCCAAAAAAGCACAGACTGGCAAGGAAAATATGAAGCTGCTCTCGCATACTATGAAGTAGGGGAGTATTACAAAGCTAGTGTGCTCTTGGACCAGGTTTTGCCGATCATCAAGGGTACCGTAGATGGGGAGAAAGCCAGTTTTTACCGTGCATACTCTTACTATCATCAGAAACAATACATTTTGAGTGCGAGTTATTTTGGGGAGTTTGCTAGAGTCTATTCGCGGAGTGATTGGGCGATCGAGTCTTCGTATATGGAGGCCTATTCACTCTATCTACAGTCGCCAGATTACAACTTGGATCAGACGAGTACCTACCGTGCGGTGGATGCTTTTCAGATATTTTTGAATCGCAATCCGTACACAGACTATACCCAGAAAGCCAACGACATGATCAATGAGATGCAGGTCAAATTGGAGAAAAAGGCTTTTGAAAACGCCAAGCACTACCACAAGTTGGAGCGCTGGGAAGCGGCTAGAGTAGCCTTTGAGACATTTGAGGATGAGTTTCCAGACTCTAAACTCAACGAAGAAGTGAAATACCTCGCCGTAGATGCGGAGTATAGTTATGCAAAGCAGAGTATTCGTGCCAAGCAAATCGAAAGATTCCGAACGACTATCGAGTTGTATCAGGACCTATTGGATAGTTACCCCAATAGCAAATTTATCAAGCAGGCCGAAAAGTATTATATAGATTCGGTCAATCAAATAGAAAAATTATCAAACAGATCATAACATGGCAATAAATCCTTCAATCGAAACTAGAGATGTAGCTGCACTATCAAAAGGTACAGAAAACGTGTACAAAACGATCGCAGTGATTTCTAAAAGAGCGAGACAAATTTCTTCGAATGTAAAAGAAGAATTGAACGGCAAGCTTGCCGAGTTCGCTTCCAATGTGGACAACTTGGAAGAGATTTTCGAAAACAGAGAGCAAATCGAAATCTCTAAGTTTTACGAAAGAATGCCAAAGCCAAGCAAAGTAGCCATTGAAGAGTTTCTGGAAGAGAAGATTATGTTCAGAGACGCTGATAGCGAAGAAGGCGGCATCAATATATAATTGCCCCTCATGGAGGGAAAGAAGATTTTGGTAGGAGTATGCGGCAGTATCGCCGCATACAAATCCGCACTCCTCGTCAGACTACTGGTCAAGGCAGGTGCGGAAGTACGGGTCATCATGACTCAATCTGCCCAGTCTTTCATCACGCCACTTACTTTATCGACGTTATCCAAACATCCTGTAGCGACAGAGTTTGTCAAAAATGCAGCAGGTGAATGGGAAAATCACGTCGAATTGGGCCTATGGGCCGA
This sequence comes from Reichenbachiella sp. 5M10, assembly GCF_002742335.1. Taxonomy (NCBI): domain Bacteria; kingdom Pseudomonadati; phylum Bacteroidota; class Cytophagia; order Cytophagales; family Reichenbachiellaceae; genus Reichenbachiella; species Reichenbachiella sp. 5M10. The sequence continues at coordinate 420,602 of NZ_MDGR01000007.1, forward strand.
CCTCATCCTCGTCGCACCTGCTAGCGCTCACACCCTTTCCAAATTTGCATACGGTCTTTGTGACAATCTGCTGACCGCCACTTACCTGTCAGCCAAATGTCCTGTAGCGGTAGCTCCAGCTATGGATCTTGACATGTATCAGCACCCTACGACGCAGGAGAACATGACAAAGCTGCAGCGGATGGGGATTTCCATCATTGAGGCTGAGCACGGCGAACTCGCCAGTGGACTAGTGGGGACAGGTCGTATGGCCGAACCAGAGCACATTTTTGATTTTGTAGAGAGTCATTTTTCCACAGAGAAAAGGTTCGAAGGTAAACGAGTACTCATTACCGCAGGTCCTACTTACGAAAAAATAGATCCAGTGCGTTTCATTGGCAACCACTCATCAGGAAAGATGGGCTTGGCGCTAGCGCATCAACTAGCAGGCGAAGGGGCTCAAGTAGATCTGGTTGCCGGACCAGGCAAGTACTCCATATTGTCCGATCGCATCGCTATGACAGCTGTCCAGACGGCAGATGAAATGTACGAGGCAGTAGCAGAGAGGTATGCTGAGTGTGACGTAGCGATCTTTGCTGCAGCGGTAGCGGACTACAAGCCTGCAACGGTGGCAGATCAAAAAATCAAGAAATCAGGCGAGACCATGATGATCGAACTCGTCAAAAACCGTGACATAGCTGCGGAAATGGGCCTGCAAAAGCAAGTAAATCAACTCAATGTGGGGTTTGCGCTGGAGACAGAAAATGAAAGTACCCATGCTCAGCAAAAGCTTAGTAAAAAGAATTTTGACATGATCGTGCTCAATTCTCTCAACGACAAAGGGGCGGGGTTTTCGCATGATACCAACAAAATCACTATCTTCAAACCCAGCGGTGATAGCCTCAAGTTTGAGGTCAAATCCAAAACGGAAGTTGCCAAGGATATTGTAAATGCGATCTATGAGCTGGGTTAAATACATGATATTTGTAGTATCCGTAGGGATAGGAATGAGTGCTGTGGCTCAGGAGTTGGATTGTCGTGTGATTGTCAATGCCAAGCAACTTCAGACCACCGAAAGACGAGTGTTCGAAGAAATGGAGACGGAGTTTGCCCGATTCATCAACGATCGCAAATGGACTGATAGTGAATACAGCAACGAAGAGAAAGTCAAGTGTGCCCTCATGATCAACATGGAAAGTCAGCCGGATGTGGCCAACTTCAAGGCTAGTGTGCAGGTCATCTCGGTGCGTCCTGTATATGGTACGAGTTACGAAACATCGATGATCAATTTTGCAGACCGGCAGTTTGATTTCGAATACACACAGTCTCAACCGCTCAACTATACCGAGAACACCTATACGACCAACATCACTTCGATGCTAGCTTACTATGCTTACATGATTTTGGGCTATGACAATGATTCGTTTGAGAAGTGGGGAGGAGATCGTCAGTTTGAGATGGCCTGGCAGATTGTCAACGCTGCACAGCAGAGTGGATACGGGGGTTGGGATCAGTTTAGCAACGTACGAAACCGATACTGGTGGGCCGAAAACTCCATCGATCAAGTGATCAAGGATTTTCGAGAAGCGATGTACCTCTATCATCGGCATGGGTTGGATATCTTGGCAGAGAAGCCTGAGGAGGCACGAACCAATATGCTGGAGGCACTCAAAAAAATCAATCAAGTCAATAAATCCAAGCCACGATCAATTATGGTGATTTCTTTTTTGGATACCAAATCCGAAGAGTTGATTAGTGCATTTTCGGAGGGCAATATGAGTGTACGCCGTGAAGCATACGACGTGCTCAAGACCATCGACCCGGCACGAACAGAGGAATTCAAGAAGATATTGACCAACTAGAGGCAATTATTTTTTAGATTCGCTACTTAATATTATCGTCCTTTTCATCCATAACTATTCATGATTTCTACTCTATCCATTAGCAACTATGCACTGATACGTGAGTTGAATATTGCGCCACACCAGGGGCTCAATATGATCACTGGAGAGACAGGTGCAGGTAAGTCTATCATGCTTGGAGCAGTGGGGCTTTTGTTGGGAAATCGTGCAGATGTCAAGTCTCTTTTGGATCAAGAGACCAAATGCATAGTCGAGGCAGAGTTTGATATTCGGGCACTCGGATTGGAAGAGTGGTTTGAAGAGCACGACTTGGATTATGAAGAGCATACGATCATTCGTCGCGAGATCAGTCCCAAAGGCAAGTCGAGGGCTTTCATCAATGACCTACCCGTCACGCTCGATGTGCTCAAAGCAGTGGGGCTGAGGCTTATAGATATTCATTCCCAAAACGAGAGCATTCAGCTCAGCAAAAAGGAAGTGAAATTGCAAGTCATTGACGACTATGCACAATGCAAGCCCCTGCTCAAGCGCTACGAGTCTTGGTTTGCCCAATACAATCAAACCAAGACTAAGCTAGAGGATGTGTTGTCACGATCGGCGCATGCCAAAGAGGATTCGGATTACAAACAGTTTCTCTTAGATGAATTGGTGAAGGCAGAGTTGCAGGCTAGCGAGCAAACAGAGCTAGAGGCGGAGCTTTCCTTGTTGGAAAATGCCGAAGAGATCAAACTGCAACTTTCGCAAATTGCCAATGAGTACGATCAACAGGAGTTCTCGATCAATGATCGCCTCAAAAATACGGTGAGCACCTTGCGCAAGTTGTCCTCGTACAGCAGTGGGTTGGAGCAGCTGAGTGAGCGCTTAGATTCGGCAGCTACCGAGATCATCGATGTGATCACGGAGCTCAGTACGGTACAAGAAGGAGTCGAGCACAACCCTGAGCGTATCGTACAGGTGCAGCAGCGTCTGGATTTGATCTTTCAGTTGCAGACCAAGCACCATGTCAATTCGGTCGAAGGCTTGCTGGAAATCCAGGCCAAACTCGAAGAGCAAGCCAGCCAAGTACTGAACCTAGATGAAGAAATCGCCCAGCTCAAAACCAAGGTAGAGGAGCAGAAGAGGGCCATGCATCTCGCTGCAGAGGAATTGTCCGAGGCGCGGTGTGAGCACATCGATGTGTTCTGTGGTGAACTGACAGAAATGCTCAAAGAGCTCGGTATGCCAGACGGCTATGTGGAGATTGCATACAAGCGCGTCGAGCCGTGGAGGATGGGGATAGACGAGGTAGAGTTCTTGTTTACTGCTAATAAGGGCATCTCACCAGAGCCTCTAGGCAAGGTGGCTTCTGGGGGAGAATTTTCGCGACTCATGTTTTGTGTCAAGTATGTACTGGCCAGCAAAACAGCCATGCCTACCGTGATTTTTGACGAGATCGATACCGGAGTGTCAGGAGAAATTGCAATCAAGCTGGCACAAATGATGAAGAAAATGGCGAAGAGTCATCAGCTGATTGCTATCAGCCATTTGCCACAAGTAGCGGCCAAGGGAGATCAACATTATTTTGTCTACAAAGACAACCAATCCGATAAAACACAAAGTGCAATCAAGGTGCTCGATGAGGTAGCTCGATTGGAGGAGATCGCCAAGATGATAGGCGGAGACAATCCATCGGATACGGCACGTAGCAGTGCGCGGGAGTTGATCGCACAGAATTAGACGTCAAGTCAAAGAATCTAATATCTTTGCGACGCAAAACGCTTTAAACGAACAATCAATTTTATAAAATATCAATCAAATGGCTAACAATCTTTTAGAAGGAAAAAGAGGAATCATATCTGGCGCATTGGACGAAAACTCAATCGCTTGGAAAGTAGCTCTCAAAGCCAAGGAGCAAGGCGCTTCTTTCGTCTTGACCAACGCACCGATCGCGTTGAGAATGGGCGCAATCAACCAGCTCGCTGAGCAGTGTGGTGCAGAAATCATCCCTGCGGATGCCACGTCTGTAGAGGATGTCGAAAACCTGTTTTCTAAATCTACTGAAGTTTTGGGAGGCAAATTGGATTTTGTATTGCACTCAATCGGGATGAGTCCCAACGTGCGAAAAGGCAAAGACTACGGTGATCTCAACTACGATTGGATGCTTAAGTCTATGGACATCTCTGCGATTTCGTTTCACAAAATGATGGCTGTCGCTGAGAAGCAAGACGCGATGAACGAGTGGGGCTCAATCCTTGCGCTATCGTATATCGCAGCACAACGTACCTTCCCAGACTATTCGGACATGGCACAGGCCAAGGCTATGTTAGAGTCTATTGCTCGGAGCTATGGAGAGCGATTTGCTCGATTGAAGAAAGTCAGAGTCAATACCATCTCTCAGTCTCCTACGATGACGACTGCTGGATCTGGTGTGGGTGGTTTTGACGTGTTCATGGACTATGCGGACAAGATGTCCCCACTAGGCAATGCTTCGGCAGATGCATGTGCGGACTATTGCGTGTCGATGTTCTCGGATTTGACCAGAATGGTCACCATGCAAAACTTGATGCATGATGGTGGATTCTCTACATCGGGAATTACAGACCGACTAGTCGAGCAATTGAAAAAATAAGTCAAGCTTTAGCCGATAGACGCGAGTCTATCGGCTATTGAATTTAGCCTCAGATGATAGCCTTTCCCAACGCCAAAATCAATCTCGGTCTCAATATCCTATCCAAGAGACCCGATGGCTATCACAACCTCACTTCGTGTTTTGTACCCATCGATTGGTCGGATGCCTTGGAGGTCATTCTTTCGGATTCCTTTGCGTTTACTTCTTCTGGCTTAGACATTCCGGGGGATGCATCTGGCAACTTGGTCGTGCAAGCCTACGAATTGTTACGAGCTGATTTTGACTTGTCCCCAGTGCATTTTCATCTCCACAAGGTCATCCCTATGGGAGCGGGACTGGGGGGAGGATCATCCGATGGGGCATTTGCACTACGGCTTCTCAACGATCTGTTTGTGCTGGATTTGGATGTCGATAGACTACAGGCTTATGCCAAAAAATTGGGAGCAGATTGCCCCTTTTTTGTGGAGAACAAGACACAGCTTGTCAGTGGCATTGGTGATGTGATGGAGGAGATTGCTGTCGATCTGAGTGCCTATCAACTTGCGGTACTTTACCCTCCGGTACACATACATACAGGGCAGGCATTTGGTGGGATCACCCCACGAATTCCCGCAGAGCTCCCGCGTGATATTCTCTCTGGTCCTATAGAGCAGTGGAGAGAGGTCTTGGTCAATGATTTCGAAACACCCGTATTTGCGATGCATCCTGTGTTGGCAGAGATCAAAGAGGAGTTTTACCGCCAAGGAGCACACTACGCTTCCTTGTCGGGAAGTGGCTCGTCGATTTACGGCTTGTTTGCCAAGGGGCATGAGCTACAGTGGCCACAGGTGGATGGAGCTTTGCATTTTGTCCACCAATTTTGAGAGGCAATCCTCACTTTGTAGGAAAAAGTAGGAGACTGCTGAGTGCTCTTTCTGATTTTGTCATATCTTGCTTTCTGAATCATTCATCTACATAACTTAATTTCATGAGACGCACCATTTTAAGCCTTTGCATTCTTTTTTCGTTGGGAGCTGTCGCACAAGAGAGTCATTCTCTTGGGGACAAGATCGGGAAGATGACTTTCGAACAGGTCAAAAGTACCATGGGGATCTACGAAGACGAAGAGTTGTTGACTTTCGTCAAGAGTGTAGGCAAGAAGCTAGAGGCTGCTATGCCCAAAAACGATTATGATTTCAAATATTATCTCGTTGATGTAGAAGAACCCAATGCATTCGCTACAGCGGGTGGATATGTCTTCGTGACGCGTGGATTGTTGGCCATCATCGATACCGAGGATGAGTTGGCGGGCGTGCTCGGCCATGAGTTCAACCACGTACTGCTCAAACACAGTGAGAAGAAGCTAGGACGTAGTATGGTGCCTGTTGTCTTGGAACTACCTGGCAACTTGGTGGGGAGTTTGTTGAGCAAGACACTCGGAGAATTGATGAACAATCCGATTAAATTTTCTTCGGAAGTGGTCGGTGCAGCTTTTGACAGAGGACAAGAAAATCAAGCTGACAAAGGAGGAGTGAAACTGGCAGCAGATGCTGGGTATGACCCGACGGCACTGGTTTCTGCTTTGACCAAATTGGATCACTTTGTTATGACACTTGATTCGGTCGATCATGGCATGCACTTGTTTGATGATCACCCGGTCACGGCCAAGCGTGTCGAAAACCTACACGAGACACTTGGAGAAATGGACTTTGATTCTACACTCGTACAGCGTTCCTTGCTGCCTGAACTTGATGGGCTATTGGTTGGTCAAAACCCTAAAAACGGTGTGGTACTTGAGGACAACTTGTTCTTGCATCCGGACATGAATTTTTCCTACCAGTTGCCTGCGAAGTGGAGTACAAAAAACACTCCGGCTTCTTTGACAGCTTCCAATAGCAAGGAGGGTGCTGCTTTGGTGCTGACCTTTGACGGAGAGCACCAGACACCCAAGGAGGCTTACAAGGCTTACACAAAGGACCTGAACAAGAAAGGACTCGGGTTGATTGTGGACAAGAAGTTGATAGTCAATGGGATGGAAGGAATCGAATTGACTGTAGAGCACTACGACGGACGAGAAGAGAAGACGGTCTTGGTGTGGTTGAAAATGGAAGGTGCCGAAGGGGTGTTGCAGTTTACTGGTTCTGGAAAGGATGAGGCTGCTTTGGACACCATGAATACCTCCATCAGAACGTTCAGGACGATCACCGAAGAGGAGAGGGCTCGTGTCTTCAACAAGAGATTGAGATATGAGAAGGCTCCCAACGAAACACTCGGAGCGTATGCCAAGCGCAAGGGAATGGAAGGAAAAATAGAGGCTTTGGAACTGATCAACAATGTGGATGCAGATCAAAAGATAACATCAGAATATGTGAAATATCTTGAAAAAGAGCCGTATCAATAGCTATTTGCAATAGCAAGACACAAAAAAGGGCTATCAATTGTTGATAGCCCTTTTTTGTGTCTGTATCTCTTGTACTAGTTGATGTACGAGCCAAAGGATAGCGCGGTATATTCGTCAAAGGATTCGATTTTGATCCCTGTGTAGTACTGGTTGTCTTCTGTGTTGTCATCAGGGATGTCTATGAAGTAGACACCAGACTCTTCGTACAAAGCTGGGTCGTTTATCCCTGACAATACCTGGGTGTATTGGACATAATTGAGCAGTTGGGCGAGCTCCATAGACCGTATGACCCAGGTATTGGGCTGAGTCATGGAAGTTGTGTCTTGGTAGAGTCTGAGCTGGACAGATATGCCAAAGTGGTCACAGCCTCCTTTGGTGATCAGGAGAGTGTCTCCTTCGTAGGGGATCAATAGTCGTTGGTCGAGGCTATCCCATCGGTAGTTGGTGAGGCCTGATTGCTCGGCCCACTCGGTCGTCAGTCCGTAGTAGTCATCGTCGAAGATACAGTTGCTTTCTACTGGGGTGTCATCGGCTGTATGTTGAGCCAAATCGTCGACTTCATCGATCATGTCGAGGCTTTCGGATGCAGTATCGGTTTCCGGGGCTTGTTTGTTGGGTTGACAGGCAGATAGAATGAGAAATCCCGAAAGGATGGCGAGGGTCGATTGTTTTTTCATAGGGTTGTTTAGGATTTTATGATGGAAGGGCTTGCTCGTAGCTCTTATCGAAAAGCGATACGAACAACCCAGAGAGTAAATTTATATTGAAACCACCCGAAAAGTCAACTTAAATTTTGCGTCTCAGGATCGCTGCGTTATACCTAAGGGTAGTGCGGTGTAGAGAGTATGCATTGACTAAAGAAACAGCACCATTTGATCCGTGCGAGACATCTCTTTTTACTTGATTTGGATATGAATATGATCGTCGTGTCGGACTGCTCGACACCCTTGAAACCTTATTCTTGAGTCGGACAGGTCCATTCTACTTGTAAGGTGTTTTTCAACAAAGAGCTTTTGAAGTTGGCTAGACTTTAGCAGTGCTTCGATGAGGGTTTTGGTATACTGTGTAGAGAATCGAATGTCGGAGTTGACGGTTCCCAATGTCAGATATTTGGGAAAATCATATTGATAGTAGCCCATTCGTTTGCACTCTAGGGTTTGATTGTATTCGGAAGCAGTGGGTTCTACGAAAACACCGTACCCTGTGCGGCTTGGCTTGCGGTTCGTTTGTTGTCCGTCCGAAGACTGGTACATCAAGCTGATGTCAATTTTCTTCCCATCGCTGTGACTTAGGTGTGGCAAAAGAGGAAACTTGTTTATAAACGGAAAGTTGGCGTCTAAGTATTTGAGCTCAAAATCAGAGGGTAGTTGTTCTGCAGTATTGAAAAGTAAGGTGTTGAGTGCTGGCTTTACATAGTTTCTGTTGAGCAAAATGGTAGCAAACGATGTGGGCTTTATTTTGTCTGAGTTTTTCACTCGTTCTCGTCCACATAGAGGAGCTACGATCGGAGTAATGACAAAAGTAAATATGGCATATGCAGCTAAGGGAAGTACCAATCGGTTGAAACGAAATTTGATGTGTTTGCATGCAAATACTCCTACGAGCAGAGCAATGCCTCCGATTTGCGTGAAAACAGTCAGGATCACAAAGGATAGCCCGTATAGAAAGTACCTGAGAGTTGTATGCATATTAGAGGAGTGACAGATGTACAAAGCGTAGCAGGTCCATCATGTTTCATCCAAATCTAATCCATTTGACTACCATGTCAAACTCCCACTAGTTCGAGTTTTTATTCTATGATGATCTCACAAAATATGCGATGTAGGGGGAAGAAAGTTTCCGTTAGGTAAAGTTTGTAATAGATTGATTTATGGGTGGTTTGAATTGGGTATGGTTAGCCCTAGCCGTTGGGTTTTTGTAAAGTAGCTTCCTGAGTCAACCTGGTTTTGTCCCGACCAAAACCACTCTGAATCAGAAAGTAATGCACAAAAAAGTCCCCGCATCTAAACATGGCTGTCTTGGTGGGGGACTTTTGATTTTGTATCTGCGGAGGGTTAGCCCATCCAGTTGGGCAAGAACATCGTGATGCTCGGAAAGAAGGTGATGAGCATCAGTACGGCGATCATTGCGATGAAAAGCGGGATCAGCGGTTTGATGACTTTCTCTAGTGGGATGCCTGCTACGCCTATGCCGACGAAGAGTACCGAGCCTACAGGTGGGGTACATAGCCCGATACAGAGGTTCATAACCATGATGATCCCAAAGTGGACTGGATCGATCCCGATGGTCTCTACTACGGGTAGGAAGATCGGTGTAAAGATCAATACCGCTGGGGTCATGTCCATGAATATTCCTACGGCGAGCAAGATGATGTTGATCAGCAGCAGGATGACGATGGGGTTGTCAGAGACGCTGAGGATCCCATCGGTGACGGCCTGTGGGATGTTTTGGTAGGCCATGATCCATGACATACTCATCGAGCAGGCGATCAGTAGGGTCACCACTGCGGTGGTACTCACAGAGCTGATGGCGATCTGACGGATTTTGTCCATGGAGAGTTCTCGGTAGATCAGCGAGAGCACGAAGGTATAGAGTACTGCGATCCCAGACGCTTCGGTCGCGGTGAATATCCCTACGACGATACCACCGATCACGACGACCAGCATCATGAGGCTAGGCAGTGCATCGACGAAGGTACGTAGGACATTGCCTATCGATGATTTTGCACCTCGCGGATAGTTCTTGATTTTGGCATAGACCGCTGCAATGATCATCAGGGTCAGTCCCATCAGTATGCCCGGCACATAGCCTGCTAGAAACAGTGCGGCGATCGATACTCCGCCACTGGCGAGTGAGTAGACGATCAGGATGTTGGAGGGAGGGATGACGAGTCCAGTCGTCGATGAGACGATGTTGACTGCCGCGCCGTATGATTTTTCATAGCCTTCTTTCTCCATCTGTGGCCCGAGAGTCCCGCCGATGGCGGATACGGCTGCCATGGCAGACCCAGAGATCGCGCCGAAGAGCATCGCGCCGATGATGTTGACATAGGCTAGTCCTCCAGGGAGTGACCCGACGAGCGCTTTCGCGAATGCAATGAGACGCTGAGCAATCCCTCCTTGGTTCATGATCTGTCCGGCAAGGATGAAAAAGGGGATAGCCAAAAGTGAAAAGCTATCTAGGCCAGTCCCCATGCGCTGTGCGATGGTTGTGAAGGCCGGCATGGTGTCGATGTTGACCAAGATGGTCAGTAGCGATGAGAGTCCTACACTGTATGCGACGGGCACACCGAGTAGGAGGAAAAGAATGAAACTGATAACAAGCGTGTATATTTCTAAATGCTCCATGGCTTAGTCGATGTTCAAAAGGTCACAAATCGTATAATAGCAGATCAACAGGCCACTCAGTGGCAAGGCCAGATAGATATAGCCCAGTGATACCTGCATGGCAGAGGAGGTCTGTCCGAGGATGAAGGTGATGTACACCAGTCGAGTCCCTCCTAGAATCAATACAAACACTGCAAAGCACAGGATGATGAATCGGATCAGTCGAAAATGTACGACTTGTTGTTTTTCGTTGAGCTTGCGGGTGATGAGGTCTATCGACACGTGCATGCGTTTGCCTGTGGCATAGGCTGCTCCGAGTAAGCCTACCCATATCAGCAGGTAGCGGGCGAGTTCGTCAGTGAAAGCACTGGGGTCGTTGAGTAGAAACCGTGAGGCGACTTGCCACAGTACATTGAGCACCATCAAGCCTAGCAATAGGCTGAGGACTATCTCTAAGTATGAATCAAGTTTTTGTCTTATCGTCATGCTCGTATTCTTATTTGCCTAGATTTTGAATTTCTTCTATGAGTTGCTTGAGCTCTGGATCTGTCTCAAAGGCTTGGTAGAGCCCTTGTACTTTGGCTTCAAAGGGGGATTTTTCGGGATGAAAAATCTCTACACCTGCTGCCTGTACTTTGGTCAGGGACTCTTGTACAGAGGCAGCCCAGACTTTCTTTTGATAGTTGACAGATCGGTCAGCGGCTTCTTGTAACCAAGAGCGTTCTTGCTCAGAGAGGCTCTCCCATAGGTAGGTGCTCACGATGAGTGCATCGGGGATAGTAGAATGCTCGTCTATCGAGTAGTACTTGCATACCTCGTAGTGGCGGGAGGTGAAAAAGCTCGGCGCGTTGTTTTCTGCGCCATCTACGACACCTTGTTGCAGTGCTGTATAGAGTTCGCCGAAGGATACCGGGGTAGGAGAACCACCGAGAGCATGGACCATGTCAAAGGCCGACTGGCTATTCATCACGCGAACTTTCATTCCTGCTAGGTCATCCGGAGATAGGATGGGTTTGGTTTTGGAGTAGAAACTACGACTGCCTGCATCGTAGAAGCATAGTCCTCTGAGCCAGTACTTGCTGCCTTTTTCGAGGAGTTGCTTGCCGATAGGGCCTTGGAGTACACTCCATCTATGGGCTGAGTCTCTAAATATATATGGGAGAGTGAGGACCTTCATCTCAGGGACGAAATTTTCCAAGGCCCCGACGGATACCTTGGTCATATCGAGACTACCGATCTGTAGGAGTTCGAGTAGGTCACGTTCCTGTCCGAGTTGGCCGTTGGCGTAGATCTCCATAGTCATTTTGCCATCCGAGATTTCCTTTAGGATGCGGCCCATTTCGACCATGCCCAGATGTACTGGGTGTTGGGCATTGAGACTGTGCGCCAATTTTAGGTTGCGTGTGTCGCTTTGTTTGGTGCAGGCCATCAGTAGGCACGCACTCAGTATTATCCACCAGTGATTCTTGATCTTCATGTTCACTCAGTCTATGTTTCGTTTGACAATCATGCTTCTTCTTTTTATGCTCACAGTGAGCATCGTTTTTGTCTTGATGACAAGGGTAAAAGGAGGCGAAGGCCTGTTTATTCCTGCTTTTCCTTGCGCCGACTTTAGCTGTATGGTGCAATTTATGCTAAATACAATCGAAAATACAATCGATTGTATTTTATTGTTTTCACTTTTTCACAACTTCTATTCATTGACCGATACACTGAGGTGATCAGTCAATGAATATAGGGTTTTCTTGCTATTTTTTGTCAAAACCAAAGTAGGCATTGGCATTGTGGTACGAGATGTTTTCGACCATCTGTCCGAGTAGATCCATGTCATGTGGAATCTCACCATTGGCTACATCCTGTCCGATGAGTTGGCAAAGGATGCGGCGGAAGTACTCGTGCCTAGGGAACGAGAGGAAGCTTCGAGAGTCCGTGAGCATCCCGATGAATCGGCTGAGCAGTCCCATGTTGGAGAGGGCATTCATCTGATTGATCATCCCTGTCTTTTGATCCAAAAACCACCATCCGGTACCGAACTGCATCTTGCCGATGATCTGGCCGTCGTTGAAGTTGCCGACCATGGTAGCGAAGAGTTCATTGTCGCTCGGGTTGAGGTTGTATAGGATGGTTTTGGCGAGCTGATTGGTGTCATCTAGTTTGTTGAGGAATGTCGATAGCGATTCGGCTTGTTTGAAATCCCCCATCGAATCATAACCAGTGTCAGGTCCGAGTTCGCGGAGTGCACGGGCGTTGTTGTTGCGGAGTGCGCCTAGGTGAAACTGTTGTGCCCAGCCTTTGGTGTGGTACATCTTGCAGAGTTCGAGGAGGATGTAGGCCTGTAGGGCTTCTGCTTTCTCGATGGACAGAGATTGCCCTGCTCTGACCGTTTCGAAGTAGCCCTCGTAGCTCGTTTCTTTCTTGTTGTACATCGGGATGGTATTGAATCCCAGATCCGACAGTTTGCAACCTAGACTGTCGAAGTAGTCCACGCGGTTTTGAAGGGCAAGCAGCAAGTCGCTGAGGGATTGGATCGATGAACCAGATACTTCGGCGAGTTGGTCCAAGTAGGCGTTGTAGCTTTTGGGGTCAGAGACGTTGAGTGCTTTGTCTGGTCTGAAAGTCGGTAGCACTTTCAGTGGAATGTTGGCTGCAGCGATGGCTCGGTGATGCTCGAGACTATCGGTAGGATCGTCTGTGGTGCAAACCACCTTGACTTGTTGCCCGATCAGTAGACCTTGACAGCCCATGTCTGCTTGCTGCAGTTGGCTCGAAGTGGACTCGTAGATCGCATCAGCGGATTGTGGGTTGAGCAGTTGGCTTTCGCCAAAATAGCGCTGTAGCTCCAGATGTGTCCAGTGGTAGAGCGGGTTGCGCAGGGTGTAGGGGACGGTCTCTGCCCACTTGGAGAATTTCTCTTTTGGATCCGCGGTACCTGTAATGAAGTTTTCGTTGATCCCATTGGCACGCATGGCTCTCCACTTGTAGTGGTCTCCTTCGAGCCATGCTTCGGTGATGTTTAGGTAGTGCCTGTCGTGGGCGATATCTTTGGGAGAGAGGTGGTTGTGGTAGTCAATGATCGGCATCTTTGCCGCATAGTTGTGGTAGAGTTCGGCTGCTACGTCGTTGGTGAGCAGGAAGTCTGAGCCTAAGAATTTTTTCATCACATTGTACTTTTATAAATGGTTTGAGGTACTAATGTAGCAAGGACTTACTGGTCCTTGCTACGTCTGATTCCGAGTTCTAGTCCTCTCAGTTCGGCGAGTCCTCGGAGTCTGCCGATGGCGGAGTAGCCCGGATTGGTTTGCTTGGTCAGGTCATCTAGCATTTTGTGCCCATGATCTGGCCTGAATGGCATGCGTAGATCCTTGCGGCCTTGTGCCGTACGTTTGTCTTGTTCGTCGACGAGCGCTTTCATCACAGTATACATGTCTACGTCTCCGTCCAAGTGATCCGCTTCATGGAAGTTGCCTTCCGCGTCGCGTTTGGTGGCACGCAGATGGATGAAGTGTATCCGATGCCCGAGGCGCTCGACCATGCCCACGAGATCATTGTCCGCGCGCACTCCGAAGGACCCAGTACAGTAGGTGAGGCCATTGTGCGGGCTGTCTACCGCTGCATAGAGGTCATGTACATCTTGCTCCGTACTCATCACTCTCGGGAGCCCCAAAATTGGGAATGGGGGATCATCAGGATGGATGCATAGCAGTACGCCCGCTGACTCAGCAGCAGGTACTATGGCTGCCAGGAATTGAAATAGATTGGCTTTCAAAGTCGCTGCATCGATGTGATCGTAGGAGGATAGCACGGCTTGGAACTGATCGAGGGTGTAGCCTTCTTCAGCGCCGGGTAGCCCCGCGATGATGTTGCCGACGAGTTTCGTTTTGTCCGCTTCGCTCATTGCCTCGTGGTAGGTCTTGGCTTTCGCTATTTGGTCAGGAGTGTAGGCCGCTTCTGCACCGGGTCGTTTGAGCAAGAACAGCTCAAAGGCCGCAAAGGCCGTCACGTCAAAGCGCAGTGCTGTAGAGCCATCTCCGAAGGCATACTCTAGATCGGTACGTGTCCAGTCGAGTACGGGCATGAAGTTGTAGCATACGGTATCGATACCGCATTGGCCGAGGTTGATTAGGGACTGTCGGTAGTTCTCGATATAGTTCTCGAAATTGCCGCTGCGTTTTTTGATGTCTTCGTGTACCGGGACACTTTCTGCCACGCTCCAAGTGAGCCCTGCATCTTCTATCTCTTCTTTTCGTTTTTGAATCTCAGTGATTGTCCATACTTCTCCGTTGGGGATGTGATGTAGTGCTGAGACGATGCCTGTCGCACCGGCTTGTCGGATATCGGAGAGGCTGACGCCATCATTGGGACCATACCATCTCCAGGTTTGTTCTAGTTTCATTGTAGTCTTTTTCATTGTTACACACCACTAAATGCACTGAAGCCTCCATCAATAGGAATAGTCACACCCGTCACGAAGGCGGACCCATCCCCACAGAGCCATTCCAAAGTTCCTAATAAATCCTCAGGTGTCCCAAAGCGAGACATCGGCGTGTGATCGATGATGGTGTTGCCACGTGCCGTGAGGTCACCACTTTCTTCGGTGAGGAGTCTGCGGTTTTGCTCCGTGAGGAAAAAACCAGGCGCCATGGCATTGACACGGATGCCGACTTTGGAGAAGTGCACGGCGAGCCATTGCGTAAAATTAGAAATGGCGGCTTTCGCTCCACTATAGGCTGGAATCTTAGTGAGTGGTGTGAAGGCGTTCATCGATGAGATGTTGACGATGATGCCAGCTTGACGGGTGACCATATCTTGGGCGAAAATCTGACAGGGCAGGAGGGTCCCGATGAAATTGAGGTCAAACACGAACTTGATTCCCTCTGGATCGAGATCGAAAAAAGTTGTCAATTCTTCGGTAGACTCTAGGTCATTGGGATCAAAGTAAGGTTTGGAGGTAGTGCCTTTGGGGTGATTGCCGCCTGCTCCATTGACCAAGATGTCGCAAGGACCGAGCTGTGTGTTTACTTCAGCATGTGCGGCTAGGAGACTTTTTTTGTCCAATACATTGGCTTCTACACCGATGGCTTGTCCACCTTTTTGGCGGATAGCTTTGGCAACCTGCTCTGCATTCTCTTTTTTCAGGTCTAGGATCGCAACTTTGGCTCCAAGGCCTGCGAGTTGGCTCGCCATGGTGCTGCAGAGTACTCCACCTCCACCGGTGATGACGACTACTTTATGCTCTATTGTATTCATGATGTTTTCTTTTGTGTGTACGTTACCGCAATCTAGAGTTAAAAAACACTCGGTGAAGAGTGTTGTGATTGCGTGTACGTTAACATGGTTTTGACAAATGTACTATATTGCACTGGAATTCAAAATAATTTTGTTCATTTTAGCTCTCATATGAAACCGAGAATTACTATTAAGGAGATTGCCAAACAGGCGGAGGTATCCATAGGGACAGTGGATCGGGTGCTACACGATCGGGGACGTGTCTCGGAAGAAACCAAGGAAAGAGTGCTACAAATTGCCAAGGAGGGGAACTACTCGTCAAATGTGTATGCTCGAAACCTCAAGCTCAACAAGACCTATCATTTGGCGGTGATCTTGCCGGAGCAAAACCCGTATTGGATCAAACACCGTCAGGGGGTAGAGAAGGCAGTCGGAGAGCACGACTTTTTGCAGGTGACCTTGCATGACTATAGTTTGGAGGAAGACTCACCTGTACGCATAGAGCAGTTGGTGCGCGAAGTACTTGCACAGGAACCAGACGGGATCGTGCTGGCTCCTATATTTCTCGGACAGGACAGTGCGGTGATCCAATTGCTCCATGAGAGTCAGGTTCCGGTGGTTTTGGTCGATTCCAAAATCCAGCTACCCAATTGTATTTCGCGCATAGGCCAGGATGCCTACCAGAGTGGGAGGATGTCTGCGGGGCTTTTGCACGAGGGCTATACCGAGGACTATGCCTTGTATGTGACGACTTTTCACAAAGCAGATTTGCACAATCAAACCATCATGGCACGTATTCAAGGCCTGAAAGATTTCTTGACAGAAGTCGAAAATGGGCCAGATGTCATCATGATCAATCTCGAAAAGGATGGGCTATCTTTGGCAGATGCGGTAGATCATATGAAGGCGAGTGACAAGCCGGTACGGGTTTTTGTACCCAATTCGAGAGCATACCTGTTGGCTCGTTCGCTAGGTCTGGTGCAGCAGCAGTTGAAATTACGCATGGTCGGTTATGACCTGATCGAGGAAAATAAGAACTATCTGATGAAGGGGACGATCAATTATTTGATCCATCAGCAACCAAAGCAACAGGGGTTTCGAGCGATTCAGACGCTGCATCAACACCTGCTACTCAACATGGAGGTAGATCCCGAGCAGCGCTTGCCGTTGGATATCATCACCAAGGAGAATCTGATGTACTGTGAACATTAGTGTTAGATACTAGACTTAGACTTTCAGAACCAAGAACCTAGACGTTGTTAGCTTGTTTTTAATGAGGATTGTCTGACGATGATCTCAGAGGGAATGATGGTTTGGTTGGCGGGTAGCTCCTTTCCATTGATTTGATCGAGGAGGAGTGCTGCTGTTTTTTGTCCCATGAGGTTAGGGTTTTGGTTGACAGTACTCAGTGCGGGGGAGGTGTAGGCTGAGATGGGTTCGCCACTGAATCCAAAGACCTTGATTTCTTGGGGTATTCGGATGCCTGCTTTCTGAAGGACTTCCATCGCTGCGATGGCTGCTACGTCGTTGGCAGAGAAGATAGCATCAGGCATTTGTCCCTTAGTCAGCAGTTGCTGGGCGATCTCTTGACCGTCTTGTTGTTTGAGGCGGCTTTTGAAGACCCAATCCTCCTGAAATTTGATGTTATTTTTTTTCAGCGCCTCTTTATACCCTCTTAACCTTTCTTGATAAATACTGGCCTCACTGTTGCCTCCCAAGTGTATGATATGGCGGCAGCCATTTTGGATCAGGCTTTCGGTTACTTCATAGGCTCTCGAAAAGTCGTCTATGAGCACGTTGTGTCCTGAGATGGTTTTGCATTCACGGTCAAAAAACACCACCGGCTTCCCATTTGCTTCGATGCGTTGTATGTGACTCCCGTCGCTCTGCTCGGTAGCGATCGACAAGATGATGCCATCGACTTGATTGGCGAGGAGTGTATCGACGAGTTGTGCTTCGCGCTCTGGGCTGTCGTGTGACTGACAGATCATGAGGTTGTAGCCTTGCTCAGAGACGACGGCTTCCATACCTCCGATGGCAGTGGAGAAGAAGTGCCGAGAGATGTTGGGTACGATCACACCTATAGTGGTGGTCTTTTGGGTGCGAAGGTTTGAGGCCAGATGATTGCGTGCATAGCCCATTTCTGCAGCCTTGTCTCGAATGAGCTTCTTGGTCTTTTCTTTGACCCGTGGACTACCGGCTAGAGCCCGAGAGACCGTGCTGGCATTGATGTTGAGTTCACGGGCTATGTCGTGTATGGTGGCCTTCTTTTTCATTGGTGTTGCGAAGATAAAATAAAAAAGCAACACAAAATACAATCGATTGTATTTTTAATATTTACCTTTGGTGCAAAGGAATTTAAAATCAAAAAGAAATAGCTCATGAGTGTTTCGTACGAAGTAAGATATGCATCGAGTCCAGATGCGGTAAAAAAATTGGACACCAAAGAACTAAGAAATGAGTTCTTGATCGACAATCTAATGAAGCCGGATGAGGTTGTTTTGGTCTATACACACTATGACCGATACATCGCTGGATCTGCAGTGCCTGCTTCTAAGAAATTGACCTTGGAAACCATCGATCCGTTGAAGTCGGAGACTTTCCTAGCAAGGAGAGAGCTCGGTGTGATCAATGTCGGAGGGGACGGTACGGTATACGTAGATGGAGAGGCCTTCGAATTGACCTATAAGGATGCACTATACGTAGGTATGGGAGCCAAAGAAGTGATCTTCGAAAGCAAAGACGCATCTGCCCCAGCGAAGTTCTACTTGAACTCAGCACCCGCACATCATGCATTCCCCAACAAGAAGGTCACCAAAGCAGAGGCGAAAAAGCTAGAGCTAGGCACGCTCGAAACCGCCAATGCGAGAACAGTAAACCAAATGCTCATAGGCGGTGTGGTAGATACATGCCAACTACAGATGGGGATGACCGAGCTCAAGACAGGTAGTGTATGGAACACCCTACCCTCTCACGTGCACGATCGTCGTATGGAGGTGTATATGTATATCGAAGTACCTCCAGAGCAGTCTGTGTGTCACTTCATGGGGCAGACTGACGAGACAAGACACATCTGGATGCAAAACGAGCAAGCGGTGATCTCTCCTCCATGGTCGATCCATTCAGGTGCAGGTACATCTAACTATACATTCATCTGGGGTATGGCAGGAGAGAATCTTGACTACACAGATATGGATGTTTGTCCAATCAATGAATTAAGATAAGAAGCATGGATTTATTCAATTTAAAGGGAAAAGTAGCACTCGTGACGGGTGCTACACATGGTCTAGGGATGGCCATGGCGATGGGACTTGGCAAAGCAGGAGCGACGGTCGTGATCAACGGCAACTCATCGCAAGAAAAGATCGACAATGCGATCAAAGAATACGAAAAGGAAGGTATCAAGGTCAGCGGTTATAAGTTTGACGTGACGGACGAAGCAGCTGTCAAAGCAGCTGTCGCTAAAATCCAGTCGGAAGTAGGGGACATTGATATCTTGGTCAACAATGCTGGGATCATCAAGCGCGTGCCGCTCGAAGAGATGGAAGTAGCGGAGTTTGAGCAGGTCATCAAGGTGGATTTGGTAAGCCCATTCATCGTATCCAAGCATGTGGTGAAAGGTATGATCGCTCGCAAGAGCGGTAAAATCATCAACATCTGCTCGATGATGAGTGAGCTCGGTAGAAATACCGTAGGTGCCTATGCAGCTGCCAAAGGTGGTCTGAAAATGCTGACGCAAAACATGGCGACAGAGTGGGCCAAACACAATATCCAGACCAACGGAATCGGGCCTGGGTATTTTGCGACGAGCCAAACTGCTCCTATTCGAGTCGATGGACACCCGTTCAATGACTTCATCGTGGGACGTACGCCTGCTGGCAAATGGGGAGACCCGTCTGATTTGGAGGGCGCAGCGATCTTTTTGAGTTCCAAGGCGAGTGATTTTGTCAATGGACAAGTGATCTATGTCGATGGGGGGATCCTCGCGACGATCGGCAAACCAAGCAACGAAGACTAATGAAGTATATAGGAATCATAACACTAGCACTACTGGGGTTGGCAGCATGTCAGTCTCCAGTGGTGACTGTGACGCTCAAAAACACCTTGTCTGAAGATGTCAAGGAAATGCCTGTCGTGATCGAGAGAGCGCTGATCGAGCAAAAGTTGGGTGCACTGGATGAAGGTGTATTCCCATTGCTGGCGGATCATGGAGTGGTTGTACCTCAGCAATTGGATGATCTGGATCAGGACGGCAACTGGGATCAGATTGCTCTGTTGGTGTCTACAAAGGCTAGTACAGACTTGGTGTTGGACTTGGTCACAACCCAAGAGTACCCGAATTTTGCGACACGTACAAGTGTGTATCTAGGGGTAGACTACAACCGTTCGGATGCATTTGTAGAGAAGGATCAAGAGGAGAGACACCCAGACAATATCGCGATGAAGTACCCGATGATGTATCAGATGGAAGGCCCCGCTTGGGAAAACGATAAAGTAGGCTTTCGCTTGTACTTTGACTCCAGAAACGGCAAGGATATATATGGCAAAACTACCGAAGATATGACATTGCAT
Organism: Reichenbachiella sp. 5M10; assembly: GCF_002742335.1. Taxonomy (NCBI): domain Bacteria; kingdom Pseudomonadati; phylum Bacteroidota; class Cytophagia; order Cytophagales; family Reichenbachiellaceae; genus Reichenbachiella; species Reichenbachiella sp. 5M10. Next base: position 440,555 of record NZ_MDGR01000007.1, read on the forward strand.
GTGGCTGGGACAAAGGGTCAAAACTACCACGAGCAGGATGCCTGGGGTATGGATGTGCTCAAGGTGGGCAATAGCCTTGGAGCAGGAGCTGTCGCCATGATGTATGAGGATTCGCTAGTGCGATTGGCCAATACCGCAAGTGGTGAGTATCAAGTGCTCATCGAGGGACCAGTACGAACGATTTTTGATGTACGACATCAGGGGTGGGATACGCCAGTAGGAAGTCTAGCAGTCACGGAGCGTATCACGATCTGGGCTGGACAGTATGGTTACCAAGAAGAGATACTCTGTGATCAAAAGGACATCACTTGGGTGACCGGTATCGTCAACAAACACTCGGATGAGATGATCAAAGGAGAGTCCGAGACCAACAATTACATCTATACATTTGACCAACAATCTGAGAACAAGGATAACTTGGGTATGGCTGTGATTGTACCGAAGACATCTTTTGTGTCAGCTGCCGAAACAGCCAACGAAGGAGAAGGTGTCACGGAAACCTACTATGTGTCTTTCCAGTCTGTCGATACACCGAAGTATTTCTTCGTGGCAGGATGGGAGCCTACTACGACGGAGTTTCAAACTGCTGAAGGGTTTGCAGAGGTAGTCGCACAGCAAGCAATGGTTTATAACCATTCTGTTGTAGCAGAGTAATCCAAAATAGAGGTTTGGGAGGATTTTTGTACGGAATTACCCCCTAAATCGTACGGTATTTACCTCAATCTTCGCCAATTTTAGGCTTGGAATGGCGACTGCTTTCCCGTGATGCAGTCGCCTTTTTTATTCTAGGAGACTAATGAGAGCTAAGTAAGCGTGAGAGGAATGAAGGAATGCATAGCCGTGTGGGTACTCATGCTGTACACCTGGGGGTGTATGGCTGGAGAAGGTAAGCTCGCTTTCAAACATTTTCATTCGGCGGAAGGACTGTCCCAAAGCGGAGTGATTGCCATCGCTCAGGACCATTTTGGTCTGCTATGGTTGGGTACGCGAGATGGGCTCAACCGATACGATGGTCGGAGCTTTCAGGTCTATCGCTACGATCCATCAGACTCCACGAGTATCTCCAACAATGACATCTTGGATATCAAAGTAGATTCCAAAGGGGACCTCTGGATCGGTACATACAACGGCCTCAACCGCTACCTACAGAGAGAGGAGCGTTTTGACCGCTACTTGTCCAGCGAGGAAGACCATGTGCTCTCCAACAATACCATTCGAACCCTCGAGCTAGTGACCGACGATTGGGTATGGGTAGGTACACAGGAGGGGCTCAATCTCCTACATACCAGTACCCAAGAGATCAAAACCATTCGTCATATATCAGGAGTGAGTCAGACTATACCAGGTGACTATATCTTGGATATCTACCGCGATAGTCGTGGCGATGTGTGGGTAGCAACTGACCAAGGACTTTGTGTCACGAGAAATCCACTGGACGAATCCCCTGTTTTTAGTGCGGTTGCACTGCGACAGGGATCGAAGGATCCGATCTTTGTCCAAGAAATCATCGAAGATGAGAAAGGTGATTTGTGGGTGGGGACACGGGACTTTGGACTCTACCAGATAGATTCGTCGGGGGAGCTGTTGGGGTATCTCAGTACGCAAACGACCCCCGCACTCGTACATGATAACGTCCGTTCTCTGGCGGTAGGTGCCGATGAGTCTCTCTGGATCGGAACCTACCATGGACTCAATCGCCTGATGCCTGATGGTCAGATGCAATCGAGTTTGGCCGACCCATTGGATGTAGACGGCCTCTCCGAAAACAAAGTCAAAAAAGTGTACTGTAGCAGCAACGGTGCCATTTGGGTAGGCACGTATTTTGGAGGGCTCAACATGTGGCATGAGGTCAACTTCAATTTCAATGCGCTGAGTCAGAATCCGGATGGCGGTGGATTGAGCAACAATGTCGTGAGTGCCATCTTGCAAGAGGGGCAGAGATTCATCATCGGGACCGAGGGAGGAGGGGTCAACCTCTACGACCGATCTACAGGAGATTTTTCGTATATCAATACAGTACAAGGAGATCTAGCTAGCGACAATGTCAAGTACCTCCGTTGGGATCGTCAGGGGGAATCGATTTGGATCTGCACTTTCGATGCGGGAGTGACACTTTGGGATTTGCATATGAGACGCAAGCTGCTCATGCTTTCGACAGAGACTGGTCTCAGTCACAACAGCGTCTACGACATGGCACAAGATCGTCATGGTAGATGGGCCATAGGAACTTTCGGTGGAGGTCTCAATGTCTATGATCCTGAAACCAACAATGTCAGATGGGTACAACAGGATGACAGTCAGCCGCACGGGTTGTCTGACAACCAGGTGCGGTCATTGCTTGTAGATAGAGATCAGAACCTCTGGGTAGCTACCCAAAATGGACTCAACTTTTCCACTGCTGAGGCAGCGGATCCATATGCTTCGTTTGCGTACTACTTTTATGATACCGAACTGCAAAATGGACAAGACGTCCTCTTTATCTATCAATCCAAGGACGGCACGATTTGGACGGCTACCAAAGAAAAAGGACTGTACCGTCTGGTAGAAGGACATTTTGAATGGGTGGACTTGTTTGGTGAATTGTCCAACCCGAGTCAGATCATACACTCGATCGAAGAGGATGAGGAAGGCTACCTTTGGGTTAGTTCCAACAATGGAATTGCACGCCTCGATCCGAAGAGTGGACAAGTGAAACTGTTTACCGAATCGGATGGGCTCAATTCAAATGAGTTCAACAACAAGTCTTCCTTGGTGACACAGGATGGCATGATGTTTTTTGGTTCGCCCAAAGGGATCACATGGTTTGACCCAGCAGAACTCAAGCAAAATCAATTTGCCACGGCCGTTGTGCTCAATCGCCTCACCGTCAACAATGCTGTCGTGCACCCAGGAGATACGACGCAGATATTGGGGGAGACCCTGGCGATGACCCAGGAGATTGAGCTGGATTATGACCAGTCCAATTTTTCCATAGAGTATGCTCTGCCGAGTTATGTCAATTCGAAGAAAAACAAGTTTCAGTATCGAATGGATGGGTTGGAGTCAGAGTGGAAGCATACGATGGTTAATTCGGCCAGTTATACGATTCAGAATCCAGGAGACTATGTGTTTCAGATACGAGGGGCCAATAGTGATGGGTTGTGGTCGGAGGAATGGACAGAACTGCATATCCGAGTAAACCCAGCGCCATGGCGCTCTACGTGGGCTTTTGTGCTCTATGCATTGGTGATTGTAGGAGCATTGTTCTTGTTTTTTCGGATCACAAGATCTCGTGCTCAGCTCAAGTATGACTTGAATCTAGAATTGGAACTGCACAAAAAGGAGCAGGAACTGACGGATAGTAAGCTGCAGTTTTTTACCAATATTTCGCACGAATTTAGAACACCGTTGACCTTGATTTTGGGGCCTTTGGAGCAGATTCTGCGAGACTATCAGGGGAGTAGTACGATTTACAAACAGATGAAAGTCATGCAGCACAATGCAGGGCAGTTGCTCAAACTCATCAATCAGTTGATGGACTTTCGCAAGATGGAAAACAAACAAGCACCACTGGAGACGGCTGAGGGTAATTTGGTCAAGTTCGTACGAGAAGTCTGTTTGTCTTTCAATACCTATGCCCGCAACGGCAAGTATGATTATACTTTTCGATCCTCAGAAGAGGATATTCGCGTGTATTTTGACCGTGACAAATTGGAGCGAGTCATTTACAATCTCTTGTCCAACGCCTTCAAATATACCGAAGAAGGAGGACAGGTGACCGTGACTGTGGAGCGATTGGAGAGGGCCGTGGAGATACGTGTCCTCGACAGTGGTCAGGGGATTCCGCAGGATACGCAAGACAAAATATTCGATCGGTTTTTTCAGTTGCCAGCTCATACGTCGCAGAGCCAATCCCAGCGAGGGACTGGGATTGGTTTGGCGCTGACCAAGAGCATAGTTGATCTACATCATGGGGAGATTGAGGTGGAGAGTCAGCTCGGGAAGGGTAGTACCTTTTGTGTAAGGCTCTTGTTGGGGAAGGAGCATTTGCAGCCCAATGAGATCATGGAGGATTTTAAGGACAGTGAGTCATTGGATCACTATCAGCCAGAGGTCACGACTGATTGGTCGGACGTGATTCAAGATGCGATCGTACAGCCCAAAGACCCATCCGCTAAGACTATACTGGTGGTAGAGGATAATGCGGAGGTACGTCGATTCATCCGAGATATTTTGGCGGCAGATTACAACATCCTAGAGGCAGAAAATGGCCGAAAGGGATTGGAAGTGGCCGTGCGAGAGGTGCCGGACCTGATCATCAGTGACGTGATGATGCCAGAGATGGACGGAATCGAATTTTGTGCACAAGCGAAATCCAATCTCAAAATTAGCCATACCCCGTTTATCTTGCTGACGGCAAGAACTTCCCTGATCTTCAAGTACGAGGGTTTGGAGTCTGGTGCAGATGAGTACATCAATAAACCCTTCAATACCAAAGAACTCCACCTCAAAGTAAGAAATATGCTGCGTTTTGTGGACAACCTCAAGGGACGTTTTCAGTCCAATGCCGAGATTGCTCCGAGCGAATTGACCATCTCGTCGCTAGACGAAGAAATGCTCAAACGAGCCATTGAGATCGTGGATCAGAACATAGAAAACCAGTTTTTCGATGTGGCTCTGTTTTGTACTGAGCTCGGTGTGAGTCGGACGATGTTGTTTACCAAAGTGAAGGCTTGGACTAATCTCACCCCCAACGAATTTATCCACTCGATGCGCATGAAACGTGCAGCGAGCTTACTGGAGCAAGCCAAAATCACCGTAAGTCAGATTAGTTTCAAAGTAGGCTTCAAAAATCCCAAGTACTTCAGCAAATGCTTCCAAAAATACCACGGATGCACCCCCACTCAATATGCTGATAAGTTCAAATTGAAATCATAAGAAGGCAGTAAAAATAGGCTGAATGACGATTCAACCGATGGAATTGTACGATAGTGTACCGTTTCTGAATTTTTGGTGACTGCAATAAGTATAGAATTGTCCTTGTAAATTTTTAGAAAGCATGAATCTAAAAAAGCATTGGCAAGAATGGATATTGGGCGCCTTCATCGTGATGATGTCCCTTGTCATTATTTATTTCATTTAACAAAAAAACAATCTTATGAAAGAAGATTTACTACAGCGCTTGAAGCTTGGTCTAGCCGTCTTCGTGATGGTAGCGGTCACCACCGCAGCACAAGCACAGAGCAACACAGTACAAGGGGTAGTCACCTCGATGAGCGATGGGTCTCCCGTACCAGGAGCCGCCGTATTGATCGAAGGGACGAGCAACGGAACCGTCACAGACTTTGACGGTGCATTTTCATTGACCGCAGCACCAGAAGACGTGCTGGTCATTTCATTTGTGGGGTTCAAGACGGTCAAGTTGGCAGTCAAAAATCAAACGAAATTTGACGTAGCGATGGAGGAAGATTTCACCGCACTCGAAGAAGTCGTGGTAGTAGGCTATGGTACAGTCAAAAAGAGTGATTTGTCTGGGTCGGTATCGTCAGTCAAGTCCGCAGACATCGCTGCATATCCTGCTCTGTCCGCTACTCAGACCTTGCAAGGTAGAGCGGCAGGTGTACAGATCAGTTCTAACAATGGCGGCCAGCCAGGGGCCAGTTTCAATGTCAAAATCAGAGGAGGGACTTCCATCAACGCCAGCAGTGATCCGATCACGGTAGTGGATGGGTTTGTCGGTGGAGAGATGCCTCCACCAGAAGATATTGCGTCGATCGAAGTGCTCAAAGATGCTTCGGCTACTGCGATCTATGGATCAAGAGGTGCCAATGGAGTCATCATGGTGACCACCAAAAAAGGATCCAAAGGAAGAATAAAAATCGACATCAATTCTTCGTATAGTTCTCAGACGCCGACCAAGCAGTTGGATTTGCTCAATGCTGACGAGTTCGTAGACTACATGAATGAGTTTGGGCCCTATACGAATCTAGGTTCTGACACCAATTGGCAAGACAAAATCTACCAAACAGGGCTCATTTCTAACAACCAAATCTCGGTGAGTGGTGGAGCAGACAATGTCAGGTATTACCTGTCTGGCACCTACTTTGATCAAGAAGGAGTAGTCGTAGGTTCGGAGTACAAGCGCTACTCTCTCAACGGAAACGTGAGTGTCGATGCGACCGATTACCTCAAAGTCGGCATGAGCATGTATGGTCGACGAGGTACGAGCATCGGTGTACGTACCCAAGAGGGATCTGGAGGCACTGGACAAGCAGGTGTGACAAGTTCGGCTTTGAGATTCAATCCAGACCTAGGTGTCTATGATGTCAACGGAATGTATACGCGATCGACGGTCGGTGACCAACTCGACAACCCCGTAGCGATGGCTACCGAATATGATAGAGAGCGTGTGACAGATCGCTTTCAGAGCAATGTCTTCGCGGATTTGAAAATTACCGAATGGTTGAGTTTCAAGACAACTCTCGGGCTTGGGACGACCAACTGGAGAGATGGTGAATATTGGCCTACCGCGTTGATTCGTGGAGAGGGTGCTGGTGGACTAGGAGGGATCGAATCTCGAAAGCAGTCGTCTGTCATTTCGGAGAACTACTTCACCATTGACAAGGAATTTGGCGTGCATCACTTGACGTGGGTGACGGGGTATTCATACCAGAAAAATACGTCTGAATCATGGTATGCTTCTAGCCAAGGGTACATCACTGATGCAGGGAGGTTTTGGGCACTCGATCAAGGAGCCAATGCCAATGTACCGACTTCTAGTTTGACAGAGTCTACGATTAAGTCATTCTATTCAAGAGCCAACTATTCGTTGCAAAACAAATACGTGTTGACTTTCACGGGACGATACGACGGAGCATCCAACTTTGCAGCAAACAACAAGTGGGCCTTCTTTCCTTCAGGGGCGGTGGCTTGGGACATCAAGGGAGAGAGCTTCATGGATGACCTTGCTTTCTTGACTCAGTTCAAACTCAGAGGTAGCTATGGTTTGACAGGAAATCAAGCCATTAGCCCTTACCAGTCTTTGGCGAGTCTAGAGCCGACCTACTCGATCGTGCCAGGAGACAATGCACTTGTAGTGGGGTCATTGGCCAATTCTAACTTGACATGGGAGACTACGACACAGGCAGACATAGGATTGGATATTGGACTCTTCGAAGGCCGAGTCAATATCGTGATGGATTATTATCAAAAAGTCACGCATGACTTGTTGTTTCAGAGGCAGTTGCCTTCGTATGTAGGCCCACCTACTCAGTTGCAAAATATCGGCAAGGTCAGCAACAAAGGCTTTGAGTTCATGTTGAGTACCAAAAATCTCGTCGGAGAATTTACTTGGAATTCGGACTTTATCATTTCGGCCAACCGAAACAAGGTGATGGAATTGCCAGATTCGGTAGAGTTTTATGGGCAGGAGCCTGGTCATTTTTTGCTGGATGGTTCGTCACAGTTGTTGCTGGAAGGACAGCCTGTGGGGGTGTTTTACGGATATGAATATGAAGGAATCTACCAGACGGGAGATGCTTTCACTCCTGGATCAGGGTTCGAACAAGAGGCTGGAGGTGAGCAATATGCAGATATCTCTGGACCAGACGGTACACCTGATGGTGTGCTCAGTGCCGATGATCGAAAAATCATAGGCAATCCGCACCCAGATTTCGTGTGGTCATTCAACAATAGTTTTGGCTACAAAAACTTCGATCTCAATATTTTCATACAAGGTGTGCATGGCAATGACATGTTGAGTTTCACCAATATGGAGCTAGAGACGATGTCTGGCAAGAGCAACGCTGCGGCATCTGCAGTGGACCGATGGACACCAAGTAATCCCAATACCAATATCGCGAAGGCTTCTTCGTCACGTGCGTACCGTGTATCGTCCAAGTATATCTATGACGCGAGTTACATGAGATTGAAAAACGTGACGCTGGGCTATACTTTTCCTAAGACAGTGTTAGACAAAACTTTCATTCGCTCATTGAGACTGTATGTGAGTGGGCAGAACTTGTTGACGGTGACGGATTACCCAGGACTGGATCCAGAAGTAGGGTACCAGAACGGAGGTAGCGGGGCTGACGGCAACCGAAACATAGGTTTGGATTATGCGAGTTATCCAAACGTTCGTGCCTACACTTTTGGAATCAACTTAGGACTTTAAAATTGAAGAAAATGAAAAATTTGAAATATACATTGATCGCATGTCTGTCGCTACTCATGATGGGTGCCTATTCATGCGGCACCTTGGAGGAGGAGCCCGTGGGGCTGCTGTCTCCAGAGGCAACCTACAAGACTCCGTCAGATGTCGCCAACGGCATCAATGGAGGCTACTCCTTGCTCGCCCACGAAAATTTCATGGGCAGAAAACTCTCACTTTCGTTGATGTTGAGAGGCGACATGATTTCTATAGGTGACGCGACGACTTCTTCTCGTCGCATCGAGGTGGATCAGATGTCCATGAGTGCCAACAACGGGATGGTGGCTAGTTTTTGGCCGATGGGTTACCAGATATTGGCAGCTGTCAATTACGCGATCGAGGGCGGAGAGAGTGTCCAAGCAGACGAAGATCAAATCAATCCTGTGATTGCTGAGGGACGTTTTTTGCGCGCATACATTCACTACAACTTTGTTCGATTGTTTGGCGAGATTCCTTACATTGATTTTGCCTTTGCAGATGCAGAATTGGCATATACACTACCTCAGACTCCTGTGGATGAAGTGTATGCGGGGATTATAGAGGATCTAGAGTATGCCAAGATGTGGCTCCCGGATGTGGCGCTCAGAAGGGCCAGACCAAGCAAGGGTACCGCTGCGAGTTTTTTAGCTTCTGTGTACTTGACGATAGAGGATTGGGATGCCGCGTATGCTGAAGCCAAATATGTGATTGACAACAGCGGCAAGTTCATGTACAACCTTGAGGCAGACTATGCGGATCTCTACAACTCTTCTTTAGCGGGAGCATCCAACGAGGTGATTTTCGAAATCGATTTCCAAGGAAACGATGCTGCCGGTAACCCGAGTTCACTTGGGGGGGGCAATGCAGCGACGGATTATATCGCGTCAGTGACTGGACCTAGAGGAGACGAGCGCTACGAGACAGGCGAAGGCTGGAGTGTTGCCGTACCGTTATTGGACGTGTATGATTCGTGGGATGCTCAGGACTATCGCCGTGCGGTGAGTTTCGATACTTCGATCATCTATTTGGGGGTTGAGACACCCTATACAGATTGGGGTAGTATTGCCAATAATGTTGCACGTCCACATATTGCGAAGTATTTTAGAGCTACAGGCGAAGCGGGTACGCTAGCGGCCAACAATAGCAGAGACTCTGATGTGGATTTTCCGGTGATGCGCTATGCAGAGGTATTACTGATAGCTGCCGAAGCACTCAACGAAATGAATGCTGGACCGAATGCAGAGGCAGAAGGCTACATCAACGAGGTACGCCGTAGAGCACGTAGAGAGCTGGATGGTGATGCTGCCAATGATAGTCCCGTGCCTGCCAATGTGAGCGCGGGCTTGTCACAAGATGCTTTTCGAGATGTGGCATTGGACGAGAGACGTTTGGAGTTGGCCTTCGAAGGTGTCCGCTGGTATGACGTCAAAAGAAGGAAGCTGGGAGACATCGTTTTCGCGGCGAGTGGAAGAGAACCTCAAAACTTCAACCCTGCCAAGGATTACTTGTTTCCCAAGTATCAGGCAGACGTAGATAGAAACGAAAACTTGTATCAAAACGATAATTACTGATGATGAATTTAAGAATTTTAGCTGTACTGGCTTTGTCACTTTGCTTGGGTTGCGAAGAGGCAGCGGACAAGAGTGGGAGTAATGAAGACGGAAACACAAATTCTTTACCAATCAAACCGAGCCTCAGTGCTCGGTTTGATTACTTACTCAATTACGCGGTAGACTCTACGGCATTTCCTCGAAGTTTGGAAAAGAACAAAGAAGTACGAGGAGTCCCTTCCTCAGATTGGACCAGCGGTTTTTTCCCGGGTTCGCTCACATACCTCTACCTATTGACCGGTGAGGACAAGTATTTGGCTCGAGCCAAAGCATGGGTGCCATATATGGAAAAAGAACAATGGAACGGGCGTACTCACGATATGGGGTTCAAAGTCTACTCGAGTGTTGGCAAAGTCAACGAGATTACTCCAGAGCGACACTACGAAGAGGTGCTCATCCAAAGCGCCAACACCTTGATGACCCGCTACAATCCAGTGATAGGCTGTACCAAGTCTTGGGATTTTGGTCAGGACAAATGGCAATTTCCCGTCATCATTGACAACATGCTCAACTTAGAGCTATTCTTTCAAGCGACACGTTTGACAGGTGATAGCAGCTACCATCAAGCGGCCGTCTCTCATGCAACACAAACGATGCGCAATCATTTTCGTCCCGATTACAGTAGTTACCATGTCGTAGACTATGATGTGGAGACGGGACAGCCTGTACAGAAGATCACCCACCAAGGGATTCATGATGAGTCTGTATGGTCGAGAGGTCAGGGCTGGGGACTATATGGTTTTACGATGGTCTATCGCTACACACAGGACCCTATATTTTTGGCGCAAGCCGAGAAGATCGCCAATTTCATCATGACGCAGGACAACTTGCCAGAGGACAAAATATTCTATTGGGATATGAAAGATCCCAACATCCCCAATGCTCCACGAGATGCCTCGGCTGCCGCGGTGATTGCTTCGGGCTTGTTCGAACTGGATGAGTACACGACGGATGAGCGATATGCGACATTCGCCCAACAGATCATGGAGTCACTGGACTCAGAGGCTTATATCTTGCCGACTGAGATGACTGTGCCGTTTTTGCTAGGACACAGCACGGGCAACTATCCTAAGGATGATGAAATAGACGAACCGATTGCTTATGCAGATTATTATTTTTTGGAGGCGCTATACCGATCGACTCCTTCGGGTCAAAAGTAAAGAACGAATCGGGTGGGGAAACCTGCTCTAGGTGGATAAAGTAATGGATATGAAGAGATCAATATGGATTTTGCTGGGCATACTGTTTGCACAGAGCAGCTTGGCGTTGGAGAGAGAGAAGAGCAATTTTAATGCTTCGTGGGAGTATTTGGAGCAGGCAGCTCCAAGTACTGCAGAGGCGAATCAAGAGACCGGATGGGTGACACTAGATCTGCCCCACACCTGGAACGCCACCGATGTGATGGATCAAACACCTGGCTACCGTAGGGATGCGAGCTGGTATCGCAAGACTTTTGATCTAGGTGATTTGAGCGAAGGCGAGAGGTGTTTTCTGTACTTCGAGGGTGCCAATATCACGACGGATGTCTATGTCAACGGGCACTTCGTCACCAAGCACATCGGAGGCTACATCGGGTTCGAAGCGGAGATGACTGAATACCTTGTCCAGGGCGCCAATACGGTCATGGTGCGTGTAGACAATGGCTATGATCCACAGGTCATTCCTTCACAAAAGTCAGATTTTTTCATCTACGGAGGGATCACGAGAGACGTGTGGTTGGTCAAGACGAATGCCTTGCGAATCACAGATGTGAGTATCGCGACACCAGAGGTCAGTGCCAAAAGGGCCACTACCGGCATCACTGTAGACCTAGAAGGAAACCTCACGGAGGGCTACCAGACCCGTATCCAAGTGATCGACCCAAGGGGGCGAGTCGTCTACGATCAAAAATCAGCCACACAAAGACAGACAGTGACCAATTTTCAAATCACCAAGCCAAGATTGTGGGACGTGGCTAATCCGCAGCTGTACAATGTAAAGATACAACTCTTGCAAAACGGCAAAGTTGTCGATCAAGTAGAAGACACTTATGGCTACCGATGGTTTGAGTTTGCACAGAATGGTCCGTTCTATCTCAACGGCAAACGTCTGCTGCTGCGTGGTACGCACCGTCACGAGGAGTCTGCAGGGATCGGTGCTGCCCTCCCCAATGAGATGCACCGTCAGGATATGGAGATGATCAAAGGCATGGGAGCCAATTTTGTCCGACTAGCGCACTATCCCCAGGACCCGGAGATATACAAGGCCTGTGACGAATTAGGTATTCTTGTCTGGGACGAATTGCCATGGTGCAGAGGAGGAGTCGGAGACGAGACATGGAAGACCAATACCAAAAACCTGCTCACCGAGATGATTGACCAAAATTACAATCACCCGAGCATCATCCTCTGGTCACTTGGCAATGAAATCTATTGGTTGCCGGATTTTGAAAACGGCGATGACGAGCAGGAGCTCAATGCCTTCCTCACTGAGCTCAACGACCTGTCCCATGCACTAGATCCAAGTCGAAAGACGTCTATTCGCAAGTACTACGCGGGAGCAGATATCGTCGATGTATTCAGTCCGTCGATCTGGTCGGGATGGTACTCAGGGACCTACAAGGGATATAAGAATGCGCTCGAAAAATCACTGGCGAAGTACGATCACTTCCTGCACATGGAGTATGGAGGGTCGAGTATGGTCGGTCGCCACAGCGAAAACCCCATCACCGGCGATGGAGAGATCAGTGCTGGAGATTGGGAAGAGCCCATCAATCAGGTAGAATACCACAACATCGCCAACGATGGAGATTGGAGCGAAAACTACATCGTGGACTTGTTTGACTGGTATCTGTCGATTTCTGAGTCTCACGAGCAATTTGCAGGTTCTGCTCAGTGGGCGTTCAAGGATTTTGGCACGCCACTACGTCCTGAGAATGACATCCCGTATCTCAACGAAAAAGGGCTGGCAGATCGCTCGGGCAAACCCAAAGATGCTTATTATGTGTTTAAGAGCTACTGGTCAGATGAGCCCTTCGTCTATATCGAGTCACACACGTGGACAGAGCGATCTGGTCCAGAGGGCAAGGCCAAAAACATCTCTGTATTCAGCAACAACGAGACCGTAGAATTGATTGTGAATGGGCAGAGCCTCGGCAAGAAAACCAGAGACATGAGTCAGTATCCTGCTTGCGGACTCAACTGGGATGTGCAGTTTCAAGCAGGCGAAAACACCTTCGAGGCGATTGGGTACCAAGGCAAGAAAGTCGTATCGGTCGATTCGCTGATAGTCAATTACAGCTTTGAACAGGCAGGTGCGCCAGATCAGATCGTGCTATCGGCCGAGTTGCTAGACAATGGCAACTACCTCGTGACAGCCAAGGCGGTAGACGCCAAGGGACTGCGGTGTTTGGATTATGAGGACAGGGCCTATTTTCAGTGCCTCGCAGGAGGCGAACTGATCAAGGATCAGGGGACACCTACAGGTAGTGAGGTGATCAATATGGCCAATGGACGAGCAGCGATCGAGGTGGTGCCTCATCCCAAAAGCGAGAAATTGGTGATGGGAGTGTACAACCAAAACTTCAAGGGGACCTACTTGGAAATCAAGAAGTGATACCTATCCGTCTGTACGGATAATGGAGAAAGAATTAAACAGCATGAGTATGAAATATTGGAGCAGCATGGTGGTGGTCATGGGCTGGTGTGTAGTCGCAACAGCACAGACCCCCCAGATTTGGATAGATTATCAAGAGGACAGGGCCCAGGGAGTCATTCCTGAATTGACGGATTATTCGTATGCGGGGTATCATTTTTCCGAAAAGGAAATCCCAGACGTGTCCGATTGGACGTATTTTGATGTCACAGACTATGGTGCAGTAGCAGATGACGAGTTGTACGACGATGCAGCGATACAGCAGGCCATCGATGCAGCACAAGCGAGTGATGGACCCGCGGTGGTGTTTTTCCCTGTGGGGAAATTCATCGTGAGTGAAGACCATGATACCAACAAAAAAATCCTGGTGAGCCGGGACAGCATCGTACTCAAAGGATCGGGCTCTGCAGAGGGGGGGACGGAGATATTCATGGACCAGAGTCGTGTCCAGAACGGCCACTGGCAGTTTCTCTTTGAGACAAATACCAGTGCTGTCAGTGGCAATACCTTCATCACCGAACCCGTACCTGAGGGAGCTCACTCCGTCATAGTGGAGGATGCGAGTGGGTTCGTAGTAGGGGAAGTGGTACTGATCTCACACAAGAGTACAGCTTTTGCGGAGGCACATTTTGGCGAACTCGAGTTGGACGAGAGTTGGACACGCTTGTTTGGATATGGAGGAGGAATGAGCCTCTACGAGCTGCATGAGATCAGTGAGATCAATGGCTCCAAAATTACTTTTAAAAACCCAGTCCAGACGGGATTGCCGTTGTTGAGTTCGAAGTACACCGTGGCACATTATTCGTTGATTGAGGAGGTGGGAGTCGAAGACATTTTGTTTACTAGCGATTGGGAAAACTATCCCGAGGATTTCTACCATCACAAGGACGACATTCACGACTATGCTTGGAATGCTGTACAGTTTAGCCATGTGCGCAACGCTTGGTTGAGGAATTGTGAGTTCAGGCATTGGAACCAAGTCATGGATGTCCGTGAATCGATTGGTGTGACTGTAGAGAATGTGGTCCTCTCAGGCAAGAAAGGGCACGCGTCATTTTTGACGAGGCGTGGGTACGGTTTGTTGGTCAAAGACTGTGATGACCAAGTCGGACAGCACCACGGCCCAGGGACTGGCTACTCAGGCGTCAATACGGTCTACCTCAGACACAAGATGCTCACCGATCAGTCTATCGATAGCCATAGTGGACAACCTTATGCGACACTCATGGATGATGTAGATGGAGGAGTGATGGACAAAAATGGAGGACCATATGAAAGTTACCCGCACCATGGACAGGATTTTACTTTTTGGAACTATGTCCACAAAGCCTCTGGGCCGAAGACTTATGACTATTGGAATGCCACAAACCGAAACGGTAATACCTATGCGCACCCACATTTTATCGGTTTTCAGGCCAATGATGTAGTCAACCAAATAGATATGGGGATCCACCAGATGGAGGGACAACGCGTGTCTCCTGCGTCATTGTTCGAAGCACAATTGGCGCTTCGACAAGCAGACGAAGCTTCCAAACCAACGATTGCTTGGCTCAGTCCAGCCTATGGGGGGCAGTTGGAAATCGGAGATGATCTGCAAGTCAAAGTAGCAGTTGCTGATCCAGATGGGACGGTCGACGAAGTGATTTTCTACTTTGACGGGGTGATCCAGCGGGAGATCAATGCGGCACCTTACAATTGGGGAGAAGAAGAAGTACTTGATCCCGTGTTGTTTGATTTGCCAGGAGGTACCTATCCCTTGAAAATCAAAGCGACGGACAATGACGGGAATGTGGCTGTGGACTCGATTCTCATCTATGTAG
The DNA here is from genome assembly GCF_002742335.1 of Reichenbachiella sp. 5M10. Lineage (NCBI taxonomy): Bacteria > Pseudomonadati > Bacteroidota > Cytophagia > Cytophagales > Reichenbachiellaceae > Reichenbachiella > Reichenbachiella sp. 5M10. The sequence goes on from NZ_MDGR01000007.1 coordinate 455,785, forward strand.
GACAGGCGCCTACGGTGGCGTTTGAGCAGCCTTTGGATGAGGTGGTTCATCAAAGCGGGACACCGCTGATTGTCGAAGCAATCGCGAGTGACGAGGACGGCACGATTGCTTCGGTGACGCTGACGCTCGATGGGCAGGAGGTCAGTACGCTGATCGAGCCACCCTATCGGTGGGAAGGACTCTCTGAGCTCGACGCACTCGTGAGTGGGACTTATGTACTGACACTCGAAGCGATAGACAATGATCAATTGTCCACTACGATCGAACACACGTTGTTGGTCAATGATTTTCCTCAGTTGAGCATCACTAGTCCCACCGCGAATCAGCACTTTGCGGTCGGGAGTGATGTACAGGTGGATGCTGTGGCGACAGATGCAGATGGAAGTATCGTTGAGGTACTGTTGTATCTCAACGAAGACTTGCAGCGCAAAGAAACGTCCGTGCCCTACAGTTGGGGAGAGCGGAGTGATTTGGACCCAGATTTGTTTGGTATGGATCCTGGAGCATACACGATCAGAGTCACAGCGATCGACGACCTAGGGAGTGAGTCTACCAGTATGCTGAGCATCGTTATAGAAGAGGTGCTGGAGGTGGAGCCTGAGTTGCAGGTGATGGTTTATCCCAATCCATTTGGGGACCATTTGTCGATTGAGTCAGTTGCTCCCATATCTCGTATATCCTTGGTCAACCTGATGGGACAGGAGCGACGGTTGAGTAGTTACCCTGAGGGGCAGTACTTAGCATCCGTAGAAACCTCGCAACTCCCACAGGGCATTTACCTTTTGAGAATCTGGACCCATAGCGCTGATTTTCAAATTGTTAAATTGATCAAACAATAGCAACAGCGGATGAAAAGAATATTGGCATATTTACTCATGGGGGTAGGGTTGTTGGCGCTTTCGTGTGCAGCGATGGCTCAAAACCTACCCGCAATCCTATCCGACCCCAAGGTACAAGCTCATAATTATCTTCCAGATTACTCTTATGCAGGGTATCGTTTTGGTGAGGAGAAGATCCCAACACAGACAGAATCTACAGTGATTCATGTATTGGATTTTGGGGCAGTACCAGACGATGGACTCGATGATACCCAGGCTATTTTTTCTGCTTTGGCGAAAGCCAATGACGTGGAGGGTAAGGTACAGCTGCAGTTTCCGAGTGGTCGGTTCATTCTGAGCGACATCCTCTACCTCACTCGTAGTGATATCGTCCTACGTGGAGCAGGCAGTGGAGTAGCAGGTACGACGCTGTACTACCCACGTCCGATGAGTTACTTTGAGGACCCAGAGCCCTTGACGGAATTGAGAGAGTACTTGGTGGCACTGGACAAGCGCCAGCGTGAGCCACAAAACAATTTGGATTTGCCGTTTTCGCAATATGCCTGGTCTGGCGGGATGATCTGGGTCGCTGTGCCTGGCGCACGGGTCAAATCCTATCTCGACAAGTACGACAAGAAGCCCAAAGTACTTGCCAAATTGCTGCAGGGCAAGAGAGGAGAGCATGAGATTACTGTCGCATCAGCGAGTAAGTTACACGTAGGTGATGTGGTGCAGCTCGAGTGGTACAACAAAGAAGGAAAGGATGGTTCGCTGATCCAATCGATGTACGATTCAGCAGATGTCAAGATCGGGTCGCATCACTGGAAGTACCCCAGTCATGCGCTTGTGATGCAGCAGGTGCAAATCACGACCATCGAAGGGAACAAAGTATCGATCAAAGACCCTCTGCTCCACGACATCCAAGAGGCATGGCAGCCACAGATGGTAGAGTGGCAGCATTTGGAGGAAGTGGGTATAGAGCATTTCAACATTGAGTTTCCGATGGCGCCCAACATCGCACACCACGTCGAGGATGGCTACAATGCCATCTACCTCACCAACCTGTTCAATGGGTGGGTGAGGGATGTCAAGATCAAAAATGCGGACAGCGGTATCCTCACCGAACAAATTTCCAATGTGACCATCGAGGAGATCACAACGATCGGTGACAAGAAAGCGCACTATAGCGTGGCGATGGGTTCGGTGCACAACGTCCTCGTGCGTGATCTCAGCGTACACAATCGGGTGATTCATCCGTTGAGTTTCAATACGCATGCTACCAAGAGTGTCTACACTCAATGTACCGTGTATCGAGATCCGATACTGGATCAGCACTCAGGAGCCAATCACCAAAACTTGTTTGATGATATCCGAGTCTATGTCGATTTGGATGGAGAGAAATACCCATTGTTCGCTGGAGGTGGAGCAGGGTATTGGAAACCTTCGCATGGAGCCTACACGACCTTTTGGAACATCGATGTGCGGTTTCAAAACCGAATGGATGATCCGCAACCTGTCTTGCTCGATGGTATGAAGGATGGACCCTCGGTACGTTTGATTGGTATACATGCCAACCGTGAGATAGTGCTTGACTACCAGCCCAATCCGTACATAGAGGAGACCAACGAAGAAATGATTACTGTACCCTCTTTGTATACATACCAGCTGCAGCAGCGCACGAAATAGCTACGTTTTATTCAGTGTATTATTTCAAGGTTGTTGGTCGAAAGATCAACAACCTTTTTTTATGGGATAGATTTTTAGGAGTATGCTCGATGACCCAAAGGATAGGACGGAGGAGAGATGGAGGTATTCTTTCTTTCATATGGGGACGGAGAGAGGGAAAGAGCTCATATGTCTAGGGATTACCATCCATACACCCGTCGCTGTTGGTACAGAGATTCTTTGTAGGTAGCAGGCCTGCGGTTTTGGCCTGCAATCCTTGATTCCTAATTTTGTGATGGGCTTTTGCTACGAGGTATAAAAAATGCCGAGAAGTAATCTTCCCGGCATAGAGTTAAACCAACTTATTGTGTTTTCGAAGCTGAACTTAGTAGCTCAATGGACCACCAATTGAGATGCTCACGTTATCGAAGCTCAAAGTCGCTAAGATAGATCCAGTGTCTGGTCCTAGAGGCAAGGCAGTACCCGTGCCGTAGTTTCTTCTTTGGGCGACTGCATACCTGGTCATGTCTTTGAAATCGAAAGTGCCAATTGCTGCATCGTCATCGAAAGCCGTGGCAGGGACAGAGAGGCTGTACCAGCCATTTTCATCCGCTTCATAGCCCATGTCGTGTATCTCTTGGAGGGTAGGTTGCCATTCGTAATCATCGCCTTCGAACCTGAATCTCAAACCAGCGACTACAGCGCCTTCGGACTCGGTGTAGCCCTCTGGCAACTCGCCAAAGTTGATTTGGATGTTGAAATACACATCTTTTGCATCGAGGTTGTCACCAAAGAAGTCCGCAAATGTACCCACGTCCTGCGTACGCAATCCAAGTTGTGCCATGTAGCTGGTACTGATCTCTGTGCTGCTGTATCCTTCCATGTGAAAGAACGTCCCGTCGATCGCTGGTGGTAGATCCGTAGCGTCTTCGGATACATCTATGCTGAGCCCATGCACGGTTGATTCTTCTACGTCTGCACTACCAGTCATACCGATCACGTTTGGATCTTCACTGTCGAAAGTCTCCTGGTAGATCTCGTCAATCATTTTGATCACATAGAATTTGTGCATCTCTGTCGAGGTAGTCGCTGTCCCTCCGTCATTGACGATCGTGAGGGTGCTGAGACCAAGGGCTGATCCCTCTGCGATAGTGACGATTGCGGTAGTTTCTGTCGTGCTTGCCACGGTGGCTTCTACTTCACCTATTTTGACAGAGGTGACGGTCAGCATGTCTGTACCCGTGATGGTGATTTGTTCACCTATTTGTGCAGATTTGGGGCTGATTTCTGACACGACAGCCGCTCCTACGACGATCACACTGAAATCCACTTGAGTCTCTGCTACTCCTCCAGGTGTAGTGACTCTGATTTTGCCTGTCACACCATCTTCAGGTACGGAAGTGACGATTTCTGTAGTGCTATTGGAGGTGATTGTAGCGGGGACACCGCCGAATGTCACCGACTCTGCATCGTCGAGATCTGTACCAGTAATCGTGATCGCGTCACCTGGCTCTCCGCTTTCTACACTGATAGCTGTGATCGTAGGGATGGGGGCTGTAGTGTCGCCTTCGTCTTCACTACATGAGACGAATACGGAAGCGAATAGTATGAGGGCTCCTGCCGCCCAAGTACTCTTGATTTTTACGTTTTTTGATAAAATTTTATACATAGTATGAATATTTAGTTTTCTGACTCATAGTTAGTGAGAATCAAAAATCTAGAAATTCAGAATGGGGTACAAAATCGTACAATCACTCATTGGGCGCTGTATAGGCTTGTTTTTGGAAGGGAAAGAGGGCCCGTAGTATAGGGGACGAGTGAGTGTCTAGTGTCAGAGAGAGGGAGTGGTGTCAGAGATTGACAGGAAGAGGGGGTGGACAGCCTAGCGTTTCAATGTGCGCTTGGGAGGTAGGAGGCTTCATAGAAATGCGATATCATACCCATCGTCGACCAGAGAAAAGTACTTCTCTTCGTTGAACTGATAGAGAAACGCACCCTTCTTGGAAGCACTCTTGTCTTTTTTGTCCAAGCGATCCAGTATTCCTGTAGAGAGTATTTTCTTTCGGAAGTTTCTGTCGTCTATGGGAGCTTGGTAAATCTCCATATAGAGTTTGAGCAGCTTGGGTAGGGTAAACTCATCAGGAAGGAGGTTGAAACCAATCGGTTTGCGCTTGATCTTGCCCTGTAGATGTGTCAGTGCATCTTGTACCATGTGGTTGTGATCTACGACGAGTGGGGGGATGTCTGTCAGGTCAAACCATCGGGCTTGGTAGGTATTGACGAGCTCGTCATTTTGCTCATTGATCCGAATTAGGCTGTAGTAGGTGATAGAGATGACACGTGCCCCTGGGTCACGGCTAGGCTGTGTGTAGGCGTGAAACTGCTCGAGATAGACTTCATCAAGCCCTGTGAATTTTTGAAGAATACGTGCTGCAGCCTGTACGCCCGATTCTTGGGGTTGGATGAAACTCCCGATCAACGACCAGGTCCCTGCTTGAGGAGCGACTTGCCTTTTGAAGAGCAGTACTTTCAGTTTCTCTTCGTCTGGGTCAAATCCAAAGATGACATTGTCTACTGCGACCAAGATGGGGGTAGCTTCTTGATAAGATTCCGAATGGGTAGGGGATTGTGCTGCATTCATAATTCAAGGCCAAAACTACACAAAATATCATAAACGTTTGCTGTACGTTTATTGTGATGAGCTCAGTCTTGGATCGAGAGAGACAGGTTGTTTATTCGCTGTTTCTGATACATGGATGGAGAGATGTAATAGAATTGTCGTTTTTTGGTGGATTAGTACAATTCCGTCCCTGCATAATGAGAGATCATTGTGTTCGATACGATTACTATTTTTTTGAAAAGATGAAAAGACTAACAACGGCAATTTCGGCACTAGCGGTTCTCCTACTTGTACAGTGTTCCTCACCGGAGATCACTACTCGACGTGTGACAGATTTTAATTCAAATTGGACATTCACTAGTGATAGCACCGGACAACAAGGCTGGGCCAAAGTCCAACTCCCTCATACAGCACGAATCGAGCCGTTGGTCGTCAACGACATGTGGCAGGGGACCTGCTGGTATGAAAAAGTTTTTGAATTGGGGAGTCTAGAAGATCAACGTGCTTTCGTACGCTTCGAGGGAGTGATGCACGAGGCAGACATTTGGGTCAACGATACTTTCGTGACCAAGCATGTCGGAGGCTATTTGCCGTTTGTGGTAGATGTCACAGACTATGCCTTGGTAGGGCAAAATAACATTCGTCTTCGCGTCAATAACGAAGACAACCCAGTCATCCCTCCAGGCAAGGCCATCGACGTGTTGGACTTTAGTTACTACGGAGGGATCTATCGCGATGTGACTCTTACGATCACCCACGATATCCACATCACGGATGCGGTGGCGGCTGATCAGGTCAACGGTGGAGGAGTCTTGGTGCATTTCACAGAGGTGAGCAAAGAACTGGCCAAGGGAATCGTCAAAGTCCATCTTCGAAACGATGGAGATTTGGACCGTGCAGTGCGGTTCACGGCAGATATCGGAGGGACAACAGTACGCACGGAGGCTGCTTGGCTGCATGGGCACAGCGATACGACACTGATACAAGCGATTGAGATTGTCAAGCCGAGATTGTGGGAACCACAATCTCCAGAACTCTACACCTTGAGCATTGAGGTAGAGGCAGACGACCAAGTAGTGGATCATCTCGAAGAGTCAACGGGGATTCGTCAGATTGAGCTGACCGAGGACGGTTTTTTCCTCAACGGAGAAAAACTATTTATACGCGGAACCAACCGTCATCAAGAGTATCCTTACATAGGCTATGCACTCTCTGACGAAGCTCAGTATAGAGATGCTGTCAAGATCAAGAATGCGGGCTTTGACATGGTACGCTTGTCACACTACCCACAGGATGAAGCTTTTTTGCAAGCCTGTGACGAACTGGGGATCATCGTCATGAACTGTCTCACGGGATGGCAATTTGTAGGAGATGAGGCTTTCATTGCCAATTCGTACCAAGAGATACGAGACATGATTCGTAGGGATCGCAACCATCCCAGTGTGTTTTTTTGGGAGGTATCACTCAATGAGTCTGGCATGTCAGACGAGTTTATGACGACTGCCAATGCCATCCTTGACGCGGAGCTACCCTATCAAGATATTTACAGTGCGGGGTGGATTGATCATCCCGCTTACGACCTATTCATCCCGGCGAGACAGCACGGCAAGAGTCCCGATTATTGGAATTTCTACCAAGATGGCCAGCGCAAAGTCTTCGTGGCAGAGTACGGTGATTGGGAGTATTATGCACAGAATGCGGGCTTCAATCAAAAAGCCTTTGAGGACTTGGCCGAGGAAGCACGTACGAGTCGTCAGCTCAGAGGAGCCGGCGAACAGCGTCTCCAGCAGCAGGCTCTCAATTACCAAGAAGCAGCAAACTCCAACCGCAAAGGGCAGGACGTCGGTACGATTGGGCATGCCAACTGGCTGATGTTTGATTACAATCGGGGCTATGCCGATGACATAGAATCCTCTGGGATCAGTGATATTTTTCGTTTGCCAAAATTCGCTTTTTCCTTCTATAGGAGTCAGAGACCGGCAGCAGAGTATTATGACTTTGCGGCTAGCGAGGCAGGACCAATGGTGGAGATTGCAAGCTATTGGACGGCAGAATCTGCTCCGCAGATCAAAGTCTACAGCAATACGGAAGAAGTGATGCTCTACCTCAACGACGAATTGTTCGGCCAGAAGACCGTCGAGCGAGACGTGTATTCGACGGATTTGGATTTCCCTCCTTTCGTTTTTGACTTGGAGGCGTTCGAAGAGGGGACGTTGAAGGCAGTTGCCAAGATAGGTGGACAGGTGGTGGCCAAGGATAGCGTATCGACTCCTAAAGCTCCCGTCACCATCAAGTTGTCCGTGGATCTATCTGGTGTACCTTTGGCAGAGGAGCAGTCCGATGTGGTATTCGTGTATGCTCAGATCGTGGATCAGCATGGGACTCTGGTACCGACCGATGAGCGAGCGGTGACTTTCACGCTAGATGGGGCTGAGGCCGAATTGATTGGGGAAAATCCTGTGAAGGCTGAAGCAGGTATAGCGACGATTTTGCTACGTACACATTCGTTTGTACAGGATCTGACTATTCGTGCGAGGGCCGAAGGAGTAGCCTCTGACGACTTGGTCCTTCAAAAGTGATTCAAGAAAATAGTTGTTTTCAACTATTGTACTATACTAAGTTTCGGGCTTGGCGTTCATTCGCCAAGCCTATTTTTTTAGGAATAGTCAAGGGGACCAATCCCCGTTCTCTCAATGCTCCAAAATCTGAATTTGGTAAGAGGCATAGTGTGTATTGCCTGCTTTGAGTTTGATGTTTCCCATCTTGGCCAGCCACTCCTGTGTGCTATCCTCATAGTCAGGCAACCCGTCCCAAGGTTCGATACAGACATAGGGGGCGCCTGGTTTGGACCAGATGCCAAGAAATGGAAAGTCTGCGTAATTGAGCTTGATTTGATGCTTGTTTTTCTTGGATTTGATTGAGACCTCCGACGAATTGAGTTCAGTGAAAATGAGGGCATCTTTGTCAAACAATGTTTCGGTCAAGGCGAGTCTATTGGTGTCTTTCAAACAAGGCGTTTCTGTTTTTTTGAGGAGACCATCGTTGGTCAGTAGCGAAATACCTGCTGTCTCGCGATCTTGAAATTCGAGGAAGTAATCTCGGATCGTTTCCCCTTTTTTCCATAGAAGGTTGAAGGCAGGGTGTCCACCTATCGCAAAATACATGGGGTCTTTACCGATATTGACGATTTCATGAAAGACTTGGAGCCGGTTGTCCATCAACAGAAAGTTGATTTTGAAGTCAAATGGGAAAGGAAACACTTTCATCGTCTCTTCTGAGTGCGAGAGCGAAAATGACAATCTACTCGGAGAGCGGTTGATTAGTTTGACGTTGGGGTTGTGACGGATGATGCCGTGCTTGGGGAGTTGATAACGCTGCCCCTCAAATGTATATGATCCGCCTTTGAGTGCTCCGATGTTGGGAAACAGTACAGGAGCAGAGCTGCCCCATATGCTAGGATCGGCTTGCCAGATGTATTCTCGTTGAGAACTTTTGGACAGGATGCTACAGAGTTCAGCACCAACTTCTTCGACTTCTACTCTAAAATGCTCATTTTCGATGCTGTATTTCACGCGTTGACTGTTATAAGGTGGACGCTAAAATTAATGAATTAGCCCAATGTACGTGGGATATTTCGTAGGTTTTTGTGAGAGGGTGATGTAGTGATTCTCGACGAACACGTGGGAGGTAGGTTTCGATGGCTTTACTTGGTTTTTTCGTTGGCAGTTGCTTGTTTTTGATTGAGGTGTTTGCTGATGATGGCGAGTAAGTCTTGTGGGTTGTAGGGTTTGGCGATGAAGTCATCTATGCCTGCTTCGGTGATGTTTTGATGGACTCGATCCAAGGTATCTGCGGAGACCGCAATGATCGGGATATGCTGGAGGGAGTGGTTGTCGAGCGATCGGATCGTACGTGCAGTCTCATAGCCATCCATGTCGGGCATCTGTAAATCGAGCAGTATAATGTCATAATCTTCGTTGAACACAGCCTGTAGTGCTTCTTCGCCCGAAAGTACAGTTTCACAGTGCATGCCCCATTTTTGGACAAATTTCTGTGCCATGACAAGGTTGACTTCATTGTCGTCGACGATGAGTACTCGTTTGTTTCGTACTTGAGGAGTGAGGTCTTCGGGATCCAAGTTGATGATGGATTCTAGAGCCGAGGATTCTTTGAGCTCAAGAGTGAAAAAGAATTTAGAGCCAACTCCTAGTTCACTCTCGACATAGATCTGGCTCTGGAAGAGTGCGATGAGGCGTTTGGTGATGGCCAAACCGAGCCCTGTGCCACCAAACTTCCTAGAAGTGTCGGTATGTGCTTGCGTGAAACTCTCAAAAATCACTTCCATTTTGTCTTTGGAGATGCCTATGCCGGTGTCCTCGACGATAAACTGCAGTTTGACCACCTTGTTTCGGTGCTCTTTGAGATTGATAAGGAGGCGTACTTCCCCTTTTGGGGTAAACTTTATGGCATTGCTGATGAGGTTGTTGAGGATTTGTGTGATGCGTGCAGGGTCTCCTTGTAGTGCAGAGGGGATGCGATGATCGATCAAGATGTTGAATAGAATCCCGTTGTCTGATGCCCTGATTTCGTGTGCATTGCCGATGCCTTTGGTGAGTTCGCGTAGATCGAAAGAAATGTCTTCAAGCTTTATTTTTCCTGCTTCGACCTTGCTGTAGTCTAGGATGTCGTTGATTAGGACGAGGAGGTTTTCCGCAGAGAATTTGAGCGTCTTGAGATTGTCCATTTGTGATTTTTTTGGATTTTCGGACAGGAGGAGATGGATCATTCCGATCACGGCGTTCATTGGTGTGCGGATCTCGTGACTCATCACTGAGAGAAACTCAGATTTGATTTTGGCGGCTGCTTCGGCTTGATGAATCGCTTGTTTGAGGATTTGATTCTTCTCGTTGATTTTTTCGGTACGGCTATCGATGATTTTCTCGAGTTGCTCTTTTTGCCACTGAGCGAGGTGTTCGTTGGTTTTGAATTGTTTGATTTGTTGGTCAAACGCCAGTTCTCGTTCTGCATCGATCACTTTTCTTTTTTGGGTCAACCCAATGGTGAAAATGATGATTTCGAACAATACCCCGTACTTGACGAGCATGGCTGTTGAGGTGTTGGGATCCCAGATGATCGCCTCTATGAGGGCAAAGAGAATCAGTAGGAAGGTCCCAAAGAAATAGTACTTCATCAGGGGGTACTTGGAACCTCTGAGCATGTATTGTAGCCAAATCACCGCGAGGACATTGAGTACTACTTCGATTCGGATGATTGTGACAGGGAGGTAGATGTTTTGGGTGATCAGCATGAATACCAATAGTCCCAGGCCTAGGAGTCCGTTGGCATAGAGCAGGGGGCCAATGTAGCGCAGGAGGTTAGGGTAGGTGTTGCGCAGGTCAAGAAAGCTTACAACAAAGCGCCAATGAAACATATGCGTGAAGCAGATGACAGGCATGAAGTAGGGTGTGAATTGAGGGAAAGGCTGTAGGATGAATTCTCGTAGGATGTTGGAGAGGAAGAGATAAGAGACGGAGACCGACAGCAGGTATAGTGAGTAGTCCAAGTAGGAGCGTATCCTTGAACTAAAGTACAAAAAGAGGTTGTAAAGGAGGATGATCCAAAAAATGCCTTGAATGATGAGGTCGGAGACTTGTTTGTCTATGATTTTTTCGGACCATTGTTCGATAGTGTAGAGTCGTGGTGAAAAATCGGGATCATGATGGATTGTCTCTTCGATACGCAGGTAGATGTCGAGAGTGGTCTGCGGACCGATATTGATGGGGATATAGTAGCTTCCCTTGTCGATGTGTTTTTCACGGCCTTTGTAGAGGTAGCCGCTTTTGGCATGGTCGATCAGTTTGCCATCGCGATAGTAGTAGGCATCTATGAAGTCGTTTTTGCCGACATAGAGGAAATAAAACTTGACCAGATCGAGTTCATTGCGCACAGAGATTTTGCCCCAATGCACGTCTGTTGGTTGGAGAGTGTACTGGGTCGAGAACCGCTGTTGGTAGATGGGTTGTATGACTTCTTGGATGGTGACGCGGCGCGTACTGTCAGACCAGACGGTCAAAAATGGGCGAATGTCGCGCTGGCTTTCGAGTGCTTCTTCGAGATTGAGTGGGTTTTGGCCCAAAACACTAGGCACATGGAGGAGTATGATTAGTATACTGACAAGTGAAAAACGCATCATTTCTTTCTATACTGGCGAATAGACTTTGAAGATAGGTATTTTCGAACGAAATCAAATACACTGACCCGTTCTCTTGCTTGGGCCTTTGTCTGCGAGGAATATTGGGCTGATCTCTTGATCTACAAATTGCATCTAGGATGGATAGTACATATATTAGCTGAAAAACTAACGATATCGTATGAAACGGTTTACCACTGCCTTATTTGCACTTTTGATGTGCGCAATGTGTCAACAGACAATGGCCCAAAAGGCCTGGAAACAATACAGCTGGGATGCTTACAATGTCGAATTTGAATTGCCAGAGGATTTTGTCGTCACGACCAATACGGCGGATGCATTAGAAGCCGAAGGTGAGGGGATTCGGTTTGCTTTATATCCTTTTGATGACAAAGAACTCGAAGAGAAGGATTTGGCAGGGTTCATCGTCGACATGGCAGAGCGAGACCTCAACCTGAGTGAGATTGACGAGATGGAAGTGATAGAAGTCGACGGTATGACGGGTGGTTTCGTATCGGGACAAAAGGACGGTCTCATGTACCTCGTGCTTGGATTGATCGATACAGTAAATAGCAACAATTTCTACGCTTTCGTGGCGTTCGAAGAGGAGCAAGAAGATGTGATCGAAGATGCCATTACATTGTTTGAGAGCTTTGGCAAAATAGACTAATCTCACCCCACAAAAAAAACTGAAATCAGTCCTTATGGGCTGATTTTTTTGTGTCCTATGAAAGTGCTTTTCGTTTACGTACAGACTTATTTGCAGGAGTATTTTCACCGGAGATTGTATGTGCTCACCGCGGTATTTTTGGCCTTATGTATCGGGTTCAATTTTGTCTTGGATTTCGAGAATAGTTACATTGATCAGTACTATGGTTCGACGTTGCGTTGGCCCATGTATTTTGTTTGGATGTCGTTTCCTTTTTTGGGAGTATGTGGATTGCTGTATGCTTTGGGTCTAAACCGGGTTTGGCTGTATTCACGGGAGTTTTGGGTGTTGTTCTTTGTAGGGTTCTTGGTGGTGTCCTTGGAGAGATCTTTTGCATATCAAGAGTATTTCTTGGATGATTTATCCTATTATGATCGCAAGTTCCTACGCAAGACTTTCGTCAAGCTCAAACCAATACTGACTACTGTGCTTCCGTTGCTGGTGTTTTATTATTGCTACGAAAAACCTCGGGATGAACAGCAGAGCTGGTACGGGCTCAACTTCAAGCCTTTTGATTTCAAGCCCTATGCCTTTTTGATTTTACTCGTTTTTGTAGGGATTGGCTTTGCGTCGTTTTTGGGTGATCTTGGGCGTTATTATCCCGTCTATCAGCGGACTGGAGGAGCGTCGTTTGCAGAGCAGCATGATCTGCCGGCGTGGCTGACACTGCTAGGCTATGAGTCTATTTATGGATTGAGTTTTTTGGGAGTCGAATTTTTCTTTCGTGGTTTTTTGGTGATTGGGTTTGCACGGGTATTGGGAGGCTATGCGGTATTGGCAATGGTCGGGCCGTACGTGTTTTTACACTTTGGCAAGCCGCTATCAGAGTGTGTCAGTTCCGCTTTTGGAGGGTATTTGATAGGGATATTGGCGTATTATTCTCGGCATATCTGGGGAGGAGTCGTGCTGCATGTGGCACTGGCTTGGTTCATGGAGATTTTTGCAGCCTTGCAAAAACTATACAATGATTGATGGCTATCGCGTCTCAGTGATAGGGAAGGACTGGCTGTGGATAGTAAACCTCTAGTTTGGACACAGTACTGCTTCTAAGTTTTTTCTCCCTAGGTGTGAAATAATTTTCTATAGGTATGGATTGAAATTTGATTTTTTCGATCTTTATTTAGCAGAGAAAAATAGGTTTGACATCCGAAATCGGAATAAATACAGGCTGACATGGAAAACAATGAAAAAATCAGAGTATCGCAGGAGTATAGCAAGTTGAGTGATGACCTCAAGGAGCAAATGAAGCTGGTGTATCCAGAAGGTTTTAGCCAGTTTTTGTTTCAGTATACCAACAAGGACGGGGCGCGGATCAGTGCGATTCGGTTCGAGACAGATGCCAAGATTTACCTGATTCGCATGTCAGCATTGGAAGCAGAACAAATCATAGCCGACGACAGTGATTATGATAGTGAGGGCTATCTACGCGAGGACGTACGAGACGACTATGAGGACAAATATTCGGATATAGATTATTTGTCGGACAACGAGAACTACGAAGGCTAGATTCGGTAGATGATGCTCGGTCGACAAAAGAATTTCTTTGGCCGATCGAGCAAATTGCACGGCTTGGTCTAGATTTGTTTCATGGAAGCATATCATTTTATATATCTATTCACAGGGTTGGTTTTGGGCGGAGTGATTGCTTGGTTTTTTGCCAAGTCAAAGTTTCAGTCCGAAGAAAACAACGAGGAGCAATTTAGACTCAAAGAACTTGAATACCAGCTCAATTCTGAGAAGGAGCGCTCCGTTATGCTGGGTAAAGATATCACTTCCATCAACGATGAGTTGCGCGCTGAGCGCGAAAAGGCCATGCAACTCAACAATCAACACGCGCGCCTCGAAGCAGACTATAAGAACCTTCAAGAAGCACTCAAGACTCAAAAGGATGAACTGAATCAAATACGAGAGAAGTTTTCGGCAGAGTTTAAGAATTTGGCCAATGAAATATTCGAAGAAAAGAGCAAGAAATTTACAGATCAGAACAAACTTCAAGTGGGTGAGCTCCTGAAGCCGCTGGGAGACAAGATCGTAGAGTTTGAGCGAAAGGTAGAGCAGACCAACAAAGAAAGTATAGAGCGCAATTCGGCACTCAAAGAGCAAATCTCAGGATTCAAAGAACTGAACCAGAAGATCACCAAAGAAGCAGAAAACTTAGTCAAAGCTCTCAAAGGAGATACCAAAGCACAAGGAAATTGGGGAGAGTTTATCTTGGAGAGTATTTTGGAAAAATCTGGCTTGGAAAAAGGAAGAGAATACTTTATTCAGCAGTCTCTCAAGGACGAAGAAGGCAACCGCTATCAACCTGATGTGGTAGTCAACTTGCCAGATAGCAAGAGCGTGATTGTAGATTCTAAGGTGTCATTGATCGCCTATGAGCGATTCGTCAATACGGATGATAAGGCTGAGAGAGATTCTCATGTCAAAGCACATCTACTGTCGATGAGAGCCCACATCAAGGGGCTTAGTGAAAAGAATTATCAAAACCTCTATGGAGTCGAGGGGCTTGATTTCGTGTTGCTATTTGTACCAGTGGAGCCGGCTTTCTCTGTGGCAGTGCAATACGACCCAGAGTTGTTTAACGATGCATACGCCAAGAATATAGTAATCGTCAGTCCGGCGACCTTGATCGCTACGTTGCGCACGATTGCCAGTATTTGGAAACAAGAATACCAGAATCGAAATGCCATCGAAATTGCCCGTCAAGGAGGTGCGTTATACGACAAGTTTGTAGCGTTTGTGGAAGACGTCAAAGGAATAGGACGTCAGATTGATTTGACGCAAAAAGTCTACAAGGAGTCAGCCAAAAAACTTTACGAAGGAACAGGTAACTTGGTCAGTCGTGCAGAGAAAATGAAAAAATTAGGAGCCAAGGCTACTAAAAATATGGATCAAAAATTAATAGAAAGGTCCGAAGAATAAAGCTATAATATTTAGATAAAACTAAAATAATTAGCATTTTTGAATCTAGAATTCAGATATGCTATGCTAGATCAAAATCACGGAAGAGGGGCTCAGAGCAACCCGACCAGTCAGTTCTTGAAACAAGAAGTGGAGGGTGATTTAGAGTTTTATGAGCACCTGCATCTGAGTGGAGAGACACTGAGACAGAAGACTTCTTTTCAGAAGGTGTCGCCTAAATCCATTGTCAATAAAGTAGAGAGCCCGGATTTACCCTTTGGTTATTCGATGAACCCATACCAAGGCTGTGAGCATGGCTGCATATATTGCTATGCTCGTACCACGCATGAATATTGGGGATACAGTGCAGGACGTGATTTTGAGAGTAAAATCTTGGTCAAGAGCAACGCGGCGACCCTGCTTCGCAAAAAATTTGACAGCAAGAATTGGTCAGGTGAGCCTATCCTGCTGTCTGGAAATACAGATTGCTATCAACCTATCGAGCGCAAATTGGAGATCACAAGGAGTATCTTGCAGGTGTGCCGTGAGTACCGCAACCCCGTCGGCATCATCACCAAAAATGCCATGGTGCTACGTGATTTGGATATCCTCTCAGAGATGGCAGAGATGAATTTAGTACACGTGGTGCTGTCTATCACTTCGCTCAATGAAAAACTGAGAGAAAAACTAGAGCCTCGTACCTCTACCTCTGGTCTTCGTTTCAATGCCGTCCGGCGCTTGTCTGAGAGTGGTGTACCTGTCTCCGTGATGATGGCCCCTGTGATCCCAGCGATCAACAGTACTGAGATTATGAAGATCGCCGAAAAGGCAGCTGAAAATGGTGCGGTGATGCTCAATCATACTATTGTCAGACTCAATGGAGTCATTGGGCAGCTTTTCGAAGAGTGGCTGGAGGAGCATTTTCCAGAGCGCAAAGAAAAGGTCCTCCATCAAATCAAGGAACTTCATGGAGGAGATCTCAGTGATAGTCGCTTCAAGGTACGTATGCGTGGGGAGGGAGAATATGCTGACCAAATATCCAAGATGTTTGTACTGGCACGAAAGAAATATGGACTGAACCGAGAGCGTAGTGCTTTAGATAGCTCACTTTTTCGTCGTGCGAAAGAGGGGCAGTTGAGTTTGTTTTAATACAGCATTGTCCTTATGATTTTTTACCTTTCTACAAAAGAATGAAAGGTATGAAAAATCAAACAACAATATTGTGGGCTATTTTTATGTGCTGTGGGTTGGGGCTCAAGGCACAGGGTCAGGTCATTCGATTGACTACAGAGACTACAGAGGTTACCGTCACGCCTATCAGGCATGCGACCATGCAGATCACATATGGCGAGGTAGTCATGGTGACGGACCCTCATGACATGGAGGGAGTAGACGACTTGCAAGCACCCACTCTCGTGTTGATTACGGATATACACGGTGATCACTTGGATATTGAGGCTTTGCGTGCTTTGGGAGCACAGGGCACCACTATAGTAGCACCTCAAGCAGTCGCTGATAAGTTGAGTGCCGAGTTTGGACAAGTCATCGTGCTGGCCAATGGAGATACTCAGCTCGTGCAAGGAGTAGCGATTGAGGCGGTTCCGATGTACAATTTGCCAGAGGATGAATCCTCTCGACATCCCAAAGGGAGAGGCAATGGGTATGTTTTGACCATGGGGGGTAAGCGGATTTATATCTCAGGGGATACAGAGGATATTGAGGAGATGCGAGCTTTGTCCAGTATTGATTTGGCTTTTGTTTGCATGAACCTGCCCTATACCATGGATGTGGACGCTGCGGCTGATGCGGTACTGGCATTCAAGCCCAAAGTAGTAGTACCCTATCACTATAGAGGCAAAGGAGGGTTGAGTGATGTCGATCGGTTCAAGTCCATCGTTGGTGCAGGGAGTGATCAAGTAGAGGTAGTCTTGCTCAACTGGTACCCTTGACGAGTTATGGGTCCTAATTGAAGGGAAAAGGAGGGGAGGTAGAGTGATTTGCTAGTTTTTCTTGGAGATACGGTTGCTCACATGGTTGACTTTCTTTTGGAGTGACCTGAGGTAGAGGTGCTCGACTTTTTCTCGTGCCCATGGGGTACGTCTGAGAAATTTCAAGCTCGATTTGATCGTCTGATTATTGTTGAAGCAGTTGATACGGATGTGTTTACCGAGTTCTTCCCAACCGTAGAGGTCTACCAAATAATCGAGCATGTCTGCCAGTTTTACCCCATGCAAAGGATTGTTGATCTGGTCGCCTGGCACTTCTTTTTTCTGATCTGATGACATGTGTGTTTGCTGAAAATTGTCTTTGCTCTGCAAGATAAGGCCTGGAAGGGGAGATTTCTCCCAATTGGGAAATATAAGGAGTAAGAATGGTTTATTTACCTGTCCTTGTCGTGGGAGGCATGGGTTAAATTGCCTTTCAAAAGGCGAAAAAGTTAATAATGAAAGTAAGAAAATTAGGGAAGACAGGATTCGAAATTACAGAAGTGGCACTTGGTACTTGGCAAGTAGGTGGACAATGGGGTTCTGGTTTTGATCACCGTTTGGCGCAAAATATTTTGGCACAAGCCATCGAGGGTGGGGTCAATTTTATCGATACGGCCGATGTCTATGAGGATGGGGAGAGTGAAATCGCTGTAGGTCGTGCCATCAAGAATGCAGGAAAGAGAATCTACGTCGCGACCAAGTGTGGTCGACAAATCAGTCCACATCTCAATGAAGGGTATACACCCAAAGTGCTTCGTAGCTATGTCGAGGATTCACTGCGGCGGTTGTCGTTGGACTGCATAGATTTGATTCAGTTGCATTGCCCACCGACACAGGTGTTTTATCGGTCAGAGATTTTTGAAGAATTTGACAAACTCAAAGATGAAGGCAAAATTCTGCATCTAGGTGTGAGCGTAGAGAAGGTTGAAGAAGCGATCAAGGCCATCGAATTTGAAAATGTAAGTACAGTACAGATCATTTACAATATGTTTCGTCAGAGGCCTCAGGAGTTGTTTTTCGAGCAAGCTGCCAAACGTGAGGTGGGAGTGATAGTTCGTGTCCCTCTTGCGAGTGGGTTGCTGACGGGCAAGTTCAATATGGAGAGTCAATTTGGCCCACAGGATCATCGTCAGTTTAATCGAGAAGGAGCCATGTTTGATAGGGGGGAAACCTTTGCGGGCATTCCCTTCGAGGCAGGATTGGATGCAGTGGAGGATCTCAAAGCCATATTTGGAGAGGATGGATTGGTGCCTGCTGCATTGAAATGGATTTTGCGCAGACCTGAAGTGAGCTGTGTGATACCTGGAGCCTCCAAAAAGGAGCAGTTGGAATCCAATCTTCAAGCTGCTGCTACTCCTGATTTGACTGTTGCACAACTGGAAGCTGTGCAACAGATCTATGAAGAACAAATCAAGGCTTATGTGCATCAAACCTGGTGACAGTCTATGACCAGGCTCAAGGTGTTGATTAGGAGCTAGAAGAAAAGTGAGGTAGAAAAGAGGAAGCCGACTACACCTACGTGCCGGTTGTCTTTTTCGATGGGGGTCCGTCCGTAGTAGGTGGAGAGTGAGACGAAAAAGGCATCGGATCCAGCGTAGGCTAGTTTTACGTAGGCATTGGCGGTGATGTCTCCTTGAGTAGAGAATGTGTTGACCTGTGTATTGACAGTGCCCCCTAGTACCAACGAGACGGGGATTTGTATCAATTCGCCAAAGTAAAAATCCGTATTACCTCCTACAAAATATTGCCATTTGGATTGGCCTCTATCGAGCGTCTCGCCGTAGGCCATTTTTGCATCAGAGTTGAAGGCTAACCAATGGCTCAGTGCATAAGAAAAGGATAAACCACCTCCACTCAGAAGTGACGTAGTTTTTTGTGTGACGCTGGGGTTAGGTTTGTCATTGATGATGTCGTTGATGTAGGAGGATACATCGACGAGGCTCGCTTGGGTATTGGTGAGAGAGTAGTACATCGACAATCTGTGGCGATCACTGCTAGACACCTTGAATTTGACCCCGGTTTCTGTAGTGACGATGGTGTTGATTCCTTGTGTGAGGATGGATTGGACTCCTGCACCGATCCGTGCAGAATAGTCTACCCGAAAGAAGAAGCCTGCCCAATCTTTGATGCGCTGAGAATAGTTCATACTCAGTCCGACATAGACCAAGGAGTTGTTGAGGTTGAGGAGAGCACTGTCACCGAGTTGGACTGACTCTGTGGTGAAGCTGGAAGAAGTGGCAAGCCCCATGTTGAAGTCCAAGTTGGTACGAATAAAGGGGGAACGCATAGTCTCCAGCGTGTTCACGACGTGTGCGTTGAGGTATGGAACTTTCTTGGGACTTAGTTCTTGTCCGACGAGCGGATGGATACTTGTCAGTACCAAGCAGATATAGATCATGTTTTTTATCATTGCTCGCTATTGAAAGGGATAACCCACGTGAATCGCGTTTCAGCAGTGGAGGTCTTGAGTCGTGGTAGCTCGTCTTGTAGGGCAGATGTGGTGGATTCGGCCAGGTTGATGACGCCTTGGCTATAGACTAGGTCAAGGGTAAAGAATTGCTTCTTGATGTGAAACTTGTACCCTAGACTGACAGAAGCGGATAGGTTGAAATTTCGAATGTAATGGACAAGGCTTTGGCTTTGATTGGTTTGTAGATTGCGACCATTGGAGTGTACCAAATAGTCGTAGATCAAGCCTACACTGTATTGCCAGTTGCCGTTGTCACTGATGATTTTGAAGTAGACTGGTAAGGAGAGGTAGTGAAGTTTGACCTCTGTCGTTTTGATGAATTTATCGCTGTTTTCATCTTCTGGGTCGTAATTTTTGTTCTCGGTCAATACGGTACCTTCTATTTTTTTGTAAGCTAGTTGGGCGTTGAGGAGGACATCTTCTTTGAGACCGTACTCATACATGAGACCTGCTTGGTATGTGTGATGGATGTTGAAACGGACTTCGTCCGCACTGTTGGCTTGATCCCCAGCGAATTTGCTGGACACACTGCCTGCGAATACCCCCCAGTTCGAAGAGTGTTGGGCGTAGGGAGAAAGAAACATTGAGTATAGCAAGGACAGGGTAAGGACGAATCTTTTCATGGGGGAGCTATAGTCGTATTGGGATAGTCAATTGTACTTTGGTCGTCCATACATTATCATTGCCCTCTCGGTTGCCCCAAGTGGAGATATTGTCCAAATAGTCTGTTAGGGTGTTGAGAAAACCAGTCTGTATCCCTATTCCATAGTCGTTGTTGAGGGTATATATGAACCCGAGTTGTGTAGGTAGCATGATGCTGATGTTTCGGTAGTCTTCTCCAAGCGCTCGAGTGTTGGATTGACTGGCTAGGTCGTTTGAGTCGTCATCCTTGGGAACGTACCGGATGATGCCAATGCCTTGTGCTAGATAGAGTTTGAACCGATCTCGTTGGATCAGGTTGAGCTGAGCCTCGTAGTGCAAACTAAAGTAGTTTGTGCGAAAGGATTCGTTGGGTGTGGCAGGAACAGTAGTGCTGCCCTCGAACAGATAGTCTAGTTCATTGCCGCGCAAGGAGGAAATGTTTAGAATGAGGTTGCTGTTGAACCGTTTTTGATTGTTGAGTTTGAGCCCCAAGGTGAGGAGTATCTGTCCACTAGCATAGCTTGATCCCAAATCCCCCTTGTAGTGAGAGGATCCCAGTCCAAACATGAATGCTTTGGTTTTTGGTTCATCTTGGGCTTGTAGCCCGTGTATGAGTAAAAAACTGAGCAGTAGGAGATATGTGAGTTTGTATTTCAAAGCAAAAAAATAACCGAGTACGGAAGATACTCGGTTACGAATTAAATATTGTAAATCGACAATTCCAATTACAAATCGCTCATGTCAAAAGTCTCCATAAAGGACGTGTTGAATTGACCCGACTTGAATATTTCGTCCTCCATCAACTTGATGTGGAAAGGAATCGTAGTTTTGACTCCTTCAATGACGAATTCTTCCAAGGCTCGCTTCATTCTCACCAGTGCCTCTTCTCTAGACTGTGCAGAGATGATCAATTTGGCGATCATGGAGTCATAGTTGGGAGGGATCGTATAGCCAGCATACACATGGCTGTCTACGCGTACACCGTGTCCGCCCGGTAGGTGGAGGTTGGTGATTTTGCCTGGAGATGGTCTGAAGTCCTTTGCTGGATCCTCTGCATTGATACGACATTCGATGGCGTGCAACTGCGGGAAGTAGTTCTTTCCAGAAATCGGAATGCCAGCGGCTACTTTGATTTGTTCTTTGATCAAGTCAAAGTCTGTGACTTCTTCTGTGATGGGGTGCTCTACTTGGATACGAGTATTCATTTCCATGAAATAGAAATCACCGTGTTTGTCCAAGAGGAATTCTACTGTACCAGCGCCTTCGTATTTGATAGCCTCAGCACCTGCGATGGCTGCTGCACCCATTTTTTCTCTGAGTTCTTGAGTCATGACGGTAGCAGGGCATGGCGTCTCCTCGGCCAATTTCTGGTGTCTACGCTGTACCGAACAGTCTCTCTCGGAGAGGTGACAGGCTTTGCCGTTGCTGTCTCCGATGATTTGGATTTCTACGTGACGAGGCTCCTCGACAAATTTCTCCAAGTACATGCCATCGTTACCGAAAGCTGCTTTTGATTCTGTTCGTGCATCATCCCATGCCTTCTGAAATCCGCTTTCATCTTTGATGACGCGCATACCTCGTCCACCACCTCCAGCTGTTGCTTTGATGATGACAGGGTATTTGATTTGCTTGGCGATTTCCTTTCCTTGTTCGACGGATTCTAGGAGTCCCTCTGATCCTGGGATCGTCGGTACGCCGGCTTTTTTCATCGTTTCTTTGGCGGTTGCTTTGTCTCCCATTTGGTTGATCATTCTCGAACTCGCACCGATGAATTTGATGTTGTACTCTTCACACACTCTAGAGAATTCGGCATTTTCCGAAAGGAAACCGTATCCAGGGTGGATGGCATCAGCATTGGTAATTTCCGCAGCTGATACGATTTTTTTGATATCCAGGTAAGATTGTGCACTGATTGGGGGGCCGATACATACTGCTTCGTCGGCGAAGCGTACGTGTAGACTTTCGGCATCTGCAGTCGAATAAACCGCGACTGTTTTGATCCCCATTTCTTTACAAGTCCTGATGACTCTCAGAGCAATTTCTCCCCTGTTTGCAATTAATATTTTCTTAAACACTATTGAGGTATTTAATTGAAGGAAAAATTATGATGGATCTACCAAGAACAAAGGTTGATCGTATTCGACAGGTTGAGCATTTTCAACCAATACTTTGACGATGGTGCCAGATACTTCTGATTCGATCTCGTTGAATAGCTTCATAGCTTCTACGATACATACTGGGGCACCTACTTCTACTTTGTCCCCGATACTTACAAATTCTGGAGACTCAGGGTTCGCTGATCTGTAGAATGTACCGATCATCGGAGACTTGATCTCGATGTAATTGTTGGCAGCAGGTGCTGGTGCAGCTGCGGCAGCAGGAGCCGGAGTAGATACAGGTGCAGGAGCTGCTACGGGAGCGGGAGCCGCTACAGGAGCAGGAGCGGCAGCTATTGTTTTTTCAATAATCTGTGCCTCGTTGCTTCTTTTTACCTTTATCTTAAATTCTTCGGTTTCAATGTTTACTTCTTCCAAACCTGAATTCGATAGGAAGTCGATCAAATCTCTAATTTCTTTAACCTTCATTTGATTGATGTTTAATTATTTGATTCCCATGAGCTGCTGCTGTTGGGTATTTTTACAAATTTACTAGAATCATGCAATTTTACATTGCCTATATATCACAACAAAAGAGTAAGGAATTACTTCTTTACTCTTTCTACGTAAGCGCCTGTTTTACTTTCTATTTTCAATAAATCACCTTCATTGACAAATAGCGGTACTTGAATCTCTGCTCCAGTCTCCAAGGTTGCTGGTTTGCTGGCATTGGTTGCAGTGTCTCCTTTGAGGCCTGGTTCTGTGTAGGTGACCTCCAGCTGGATGTGCTGGGGCAGTTCACAGCCCAAGATCAATTCTTCTTCTGCATGAAAAATCATAGTCACTGGATCGCCATCTTTCAAGAATTGTGGTGCATCGATCAAACTCTCTTCGATAGATACTTGCTCGTAGCTTTCGGTATCCATAAAATTGTAGCCCATGTCATCCTTGTATAGAAACTGGTAGTCTCTGCGCTCAATTCTAGCAGTGTTGACTTTGTGTCCAGAGGTGAAGGTGTTGTCGAGTACCTTTCCCGTTTTGACGTTTTTCAATTTGGTTCTGACAAATGCAGGGCCTTTGCCAGGTTTGACATGCTGAAAATCAATGATGAAGTACAATCCATGATTGTATTCAATGCACATTCCATTTTTAAAATCTGCGGTACTAGCCATTCTGAATTCGAATTTTAATGTTTTTAGTTACTCTGAGTCGTAGGCCCATTTCAAATAAAGTGAGCCCCAAGTGAAGCCTCCTCCAAAGGCAGCTAAGATAACATTGTCACCTTTTTTGAGCTGTTTTTCATAGTCCCATAGACAAAGAGGCAAGGTGCCGGCAGTCGTGTTGCCGTATTTTTCGATATTGATCATGACTTTGTCATCTTCAATACCCATTCTTCTAGCTGTCGCATCGATGATGCGTTTGTTCGCCTGATGAGGGACGAGCCAAGCTACGTCATCTCCTGTCAGGTTGTTTTTTTCCATGATTTCTGCCGATACGTCCGCCATATTTGTCACTGCAAACTTAAATACTGTAGCCCCTTCTTGGAAGGCATAGTGTTTTTTGGCAGTGACACTTTCGATAGTGGCCGGCATGCGACTGCCCCCACCAGGCATTCCGAGGTAGTTGGCGCCTGATCCATCTGTTTTGAGGATAGCATCGACGATACCATTTTCATCTTGACTTGGCTCGAGGAGTACAGCCCCACCTCCATCACCAAAGATGATGCAAGTTGTGCGGTCTTCGTAGTTGATGATCGAGGACATCTTGTCTGCACCGATCACGATGACTTTCTTGTAGGTACCTGACTCGATGAATTGTGCACCAGTAGATAGGCCATACAAAAAACCCGAGCAAGCGGCCGACATGTCAAAACTAAACGAATTGGTAGCGCCGATTTGGTCCGCTACGATGTTGGCGGTCGCTGGGAAAGGCATGTCGGGAGTGACCGTCGCACAGATGATGAGGTCTATGTCTTTGGGGTCTGTTCCTGTTTTTTCGAGGAGGCCTTTGCAGGACTCGATTCCGATGACAGAGGTGCCTTGCCCTTCACCTTTTAGTATTCTTCTTTCTTTGATCCCAGTACGGGTAGTGATCCATTCGTCGCTGGTCTCTACCATGGTTTCTAACTCTGCATTGGTCAATACATACTCTGGCACATAGCCATGTACGCCTGTTATTGCAGCTCTTATCTTACTCATTTGCAGATTGTCTTAAGGGTAATTCTGGATGAAATATTAGCGGTGATTGGCCCATTTGATCGGCAATTTAAGCATTTATTTCAGTTTTGAAAGCACGACAAAGCACCATCCAAAACTTAGTATGCATGCATCATATCATATAAACACAGAAAGTCTGCTCTGTAAAGCAGACTTCTAATATTTTACCAAAAAGTATCAATAGCTTATGCTACTACTTCTTTTTCGATAACTACTTTGCCCTTGTAGTATAGGTTTCCTTCGTGCCAATATGCTCTGTGAGGTAAATGTGCCTCTCCAGTAGTCGCACAAACTACATAGTTTTTCGCCTCAGACTTGTAGTGTGTTCTTCTTTTGTCTCTTCTTGTTTTCGAGATTTTGCGTTTTGGATGCGCCATTTTCTTATAATTTTAATTTTCCTTATTCTTAATTTTTTTCAATAGAGCCCATCTAGGATCTATTTCTTCTTCGTTTGAGTCTTGCTCGTCCGTTTCCTCTTCGTCTTCTTCCGAGGTGTAAACCAACTGTAGCTCGTACTCATCATCTTCCTCCTCCTCAAATCTAGGGTGAAGCTTTTTCATTGGGACAGCCAATGTCAGGTAGTCAAAAATGTTTTTTTCAACATTGATGCTTTGCTGGCCATTTGGAATCGTCCAAATCTCGTCTTGACTATCGTCAAACTCTTCACCATACTTGAGGATCAATTGCTCCTCTATGTCTATAGGGTGGTCAAAAGTGTCCATACTACGGTCACATACCAACTCCACAGTTCCTGTAATATGGAAATTGACCTCAATCAATCGCTCCTTTTTTATCAGTACTATATCGCAGTGTCCATGACCGGACTCAATCAAACTACCTTCGGACTTTTTGAAAAGCTCCTCATTAAACTCAAAATCAAAATCATGCGATCCCAATTTGAGACCGAAAATATCAATTCTGAAATGTTTACTCGCTTTCATTCTTGATTTGTCAGAAAATAAGTGCGCAAATTTAGAGATATAAATTTAATAATTAAAAACTATTCGGGAATTTTGGGAAGGAATTGCCTGTTCTTATTCGAACTTATAAATATTGAAAATGAGAGAGTTGCTGCAAAACAAGTTTGGAAGTGTGTTTCAAAAGGAATTAATCGATGAGATAGCGGCTCGGTCTATCCTGAGAACTCTCGAGATAGGTGAGACATTGATCGATTATGGCAAGTATATCAAATCCATTCCTCTAGTGCTAGAGGGTAGTGTCAAAATCATCCGGGAGGATGACAAAGGCAATGAGCTGTTTCTATACTATATATCGGGTGGAGATACATGTGCCCTTTCTTTGACTTGTTGTATGAATCAAAAGAAGAGTGAGATCAAGGCCATTGTGGAAACAGGAGGGGCCATTGCTATGTTGCCCTTGCAGTACATGGATGAGTGGATGAAGTATGCGAGCTGGAGACAGTATGTGTTTCGATCGTATCATGAGCGCTTCGAAGAGATGTTGTCTGCTTTGGATTCGGTGGCTTTTCTGAATCTTGACGAGAGATTGCTCAATTATTTACTAGACATCAAAGAAAATACGGGGACTTTTGAAATCTTTCGTACGCATCAGGAAATCGCCAACGACCTGGGTACGTCACGTGTAGTGGTTTCGAGATTGCTCAAACGTCTCGTACAGGAAGACCGCATTGAGCTTCATCGCAATCGCATCGAGATCCTCTAGGTTTGTAACATTGGTTACATCGAGAGGACGGAATCTCGCGTAGTTTTGTGGTGAGTGATTACATTAGCCTATGATAGATCGTTTGCTGCCTATTTTACACACGCTGAAGCACTACAGCAGAGCACAATTAAAAGGGGATGTGATGGCGGGTATGACCGTTGGGGTGATGATCGTGCCTCAAGGCATGGCCTACGCAATGATTGCAGGGTTGCCACCTGTTTACGGATTGTATGCATCTATATTTCCTCCTTTGATATATGCCTTGTTTGGGAGCTCGAGACAGCTATCGATAGGGCCTGTAGCGATGGATTCATTGCTGATAGCGACAGGAGTATCGTCCATGGCAGTGGTGGGGAGTGGAGAGTATATCGCGTTGGTGATATTGTTGGCATTCATGATTGGGGTGATGCAGTTGATGATGGGTGTTTTTCGCTTGGGTTTTTTGACCAACTTTCTTTCCCGTCCTGTGATTATGGGGTTTACTCACGCTGCGGTATTGATCATTACGGTGAGTCACTTGTCTTATTTTACAGGAGTGCAATTGTCCACGCACGCACATCTGCATGGAACCTTGATCGAATGGGTGACGCGTTGGGATGAAGTGGATGTGTGGACTCTTCTACTAGGCTTGGGTAGTTTTATAGTAATTTTTGCTTTTAAGAAATGGAGCCCTCGAGTGCCTAGTGGGTTGGTGGTGTTGGTAGGGGGAGCTACTCTGGTTTATTTGCTGGGATTGGATCAGGTAGGAGTAGAGACGGTGGGGACCGTGCCTGCAGGGCTCCCAGATATTGCAATGCCTTCGTGGACAATCAACGAGATTCGTTCTTTGCTACCTATCGCTTTTTCGCTGGCATTGATTGGGTTTATCGAGGCATATTCGATTGGCAAGACCTTACAATTCAAACATAACAATAGCTATGAAGTCAAAGCCAACAAGGAGCTTGTGGCATTAGGTTTAGGCAATGTCGTGGGGTCATTTTTCAGTAGTTTCTCTACTTCGGGGAGTTTTAGTCGTTCGGCGGTCAATGACAAGGCGGGCGCACAAACCACCTTGGCTTTGGTGTATAGTGCCGTGATCGTGGTTGTGGTACTGTTGTTTTTGACTCCTTTGTTTTACTTCCTGCCCAAGGTAGTCCTAGCAGCGATCATCGTGGTGGGTGTACTGGCATTGATTGATATTCCTAGCATTGTTCGATTGTACAGGACAGATAGCTATGATTTTATCCTGTTGATGGTCGCTTTTGTAGGGACGATTGTTTTAGGGATTGTCTGGGGAGTGATGCTGGGCGTTGTGCTTTCATTGATGGTACTGGTATACAAGACGAACAATCCACATATTGCCGAACTAGGGCAAATCGGGGAAACTACGTTTTTTAGGAATCTCAGTCGTTTTGCCAACGCGATCAATCGACCAGAGATTGGAATCGTGCGCTTCGATGCGATCCTTTATTTTGCTAATGTCGCAGCTCTCAAAGAAAAAGTAGCAGCAATCGTCGCAGAGAAACCAGAGATGAAGACTTTCGTTTTGGATGCTCAGAGTATCAGTGATATAGATTCGACGGGCTTGGATACATTGCGTGAGATTTTTGTGGATTTGAAGGGGCGAGGCATTGTTTTCAAGGTGACGTCTGTCATAGGTCCTGTTCGAGACAAGCTGCACGGAGCGGGATTGGTGGAGCAGATTGGTGTGCAGCACTTTCATGATTCCATAGGAGCTGCATTGGGAGTTTTGGATGTTGAGGATATTCCTTTTCAGACCAATCGATAATTTTTTGGCATAGTATTGGGTATGGTGTCTTTGTAATTAAAAAGAGATACCATGAAAAGTTTATTCCTGATCCTTGCTTGTCTATTCCTCACTGTAGCTGCGGTGTTTGGTCAAAGCGCCAAGAAAGTTGCCAAACGAGAAGCTCGTGCTAAAGAGTATGCTGCGACCAAGGCACTCATTGAGTCAGGTACGTTTTCGTACGTAGCGGATTGGGCCACTACCCAAAAAGGAGCTCGAATCAACTTGGCGACAAATGGAAACAGTCTCATCGTCACGCCAGGGGAGTCAGCAGCAAGTATGCCGTACTTTGGAGCGGTACAAGTACCCAACATGAGCGGAGAGGGTGGGATCAATTTTGACGATCAAGTCAAAAATTACAAAGTAGACTATAAGGAAAAGAAAATGAAGATTATCGTCAGTTTTGATGTGAGATCCTCGAATGGAAACGAAAATTTCCATTGTGTATTCAACATCTCGTCGAGAGACAATGCCTCGTTGGGAATCACGAGTGGTGCTCGAAACAGCATTACATACGAAGGTAAAATTGCAGAGTGGAAAGAAAAGAATTAGGTTTTTTGGAAATGGTTATAATGAAAGAGGCTACCCATCGGTAGCCTCTTTTTTGTCTTTACTCAGGTGTTTTTTCGTCTGGGTATTCTTTTTTGAACCCATCCCAAAAGTCGTTGACCGTTTGTTTCATGTCCTTGTGGAGATAGATCAACCCAAATAAATTGGGTAGAGTCATTACCGCAATCGCTATCCCTGCCAGAGACCAGATGATGGTCGTATCAGTGAAAGATGCCAAGAAGAAGCCAATCACATAGACAATGCGGTAGTAAACCACCGACCCACTACCAAAGAGAAAGGTCATGGCACGGTCACCGTAGTACGACCAAGAGATCGCAGTACTGAAGGCGAATAGAAGAATACCTATCGAGACGATGTATGCCCCATAACTCCCAAAGAAGCCACGCCCAAAAGCCATAGCTGTCAACGGGGCACTGTGCACGAGAGATTTGCCTCGTAGGCTAATTTCTGGATCCGATGGATTGCCTCCAGTGATAGGGGTAGTCCCGGTAAAGAGCTGTCCGTTTTTAAGTACTTCTACTTCTTCGGCTAGGGATCTGGCATGTAGGATTGTGACTGGAGTGATGAGTTGTCCTTCTTTGACAATGAGTTCTCCTTCGTAGAGAGGCAGTGGTGATTCGCCGGAGATATGTCCATAGAGCATCGCTTTGCCTTCATCGGTTTGATCAGTAATGTCGACATGCGTCAAAATACTCAAGTCTGAAGTCTGAAAATCATTGGAGTGCTTTTCGTTCCAGACACCTGAGGAGAGCAATACGAGCCCTGTGATCGTACAGATCACTATCGTATCGATGAATGGTTCTAAGATGGCAACCATGCCTTCGGATACAGGTTCGTGTCCTTTGGCTGAGGCATGAGCGATAGGAGCACTGCCTTGGCCTGCTTCGTTAGAGAATAAGCCTCGTCCTACTCCCTTGGTAAAGGCGAAGGAAATCGATGCGCCAAGAAACCCACCAGTTGCGGATGATCCAGTGAAGAGATCCGAAAAGATAGAGCTTAGTGAGGGGATGATTTGGTCGTAGTTGTAAAAGATGACAGCAAATGCTCCGATGAAATAGATCAGAGCCATGGAGGGGACCAATTTTTCGGTCACCGCGGCGATACGATGGATGCCGCCAATGATAACAAAGCCTAGGAGTACGGCGAGTACCCCTCCTGTGAGCATGTGGTGGATGCCAAAAGTAGCATTGAGGGTATTGGAGATACTGTTGATTTGCGGTAAGCTTCCCGTCCCAAAGGAAGAAAGGACTGTAGCGACAGCAAAGGCGCCAGCGAGCCATTTCATGTTCATTTTGTTTTTCATGAAGTACATCGGTCCACCAGCCATGGTGCCATCGGCTGTTTTTTCTCGGTATTTGTGCGAGAGGGTCACTTCGACGAACTTGGTGCACATGCCTACTGCAGCAGTGACGAGCATCCAAAAGAGCGCAGCGGGACCTCCGATATGAATTGCCAGGGCGACTCCAGCGATATTTCCTGTGCCCACGGTGCCTGAGAGGGCAGTAGCCAGTGCTTGAAAGTGAGAAGTGTCTCCTTCGTCATCACTTTTGTCAAACTTGCCTTTGACTACTCGGATGGCAAACCCGAAGTATCGGATTTGAGGAAATTTTAGATAGATAGTGAAAAATAACCCTGTACCGATGAGTACATACGGAAACCAAAAGGAGCTACCGATATAGCTGTCGATGAGCAGGAGTATATCATTTAATTGTTGCATATGGATTGTTGTTCATGTAATCTCGAAACAACAAATCTATAAAAACAGGAGGCTTAGAAGAGGGATGGAAGCTATTTATCTTTGGGATACCGTCAAAAAACAGTTTTCGCAAGAAGGAACTAGAGACCCTTCGGAGACAGTTTTAGGATTTGTTTCCTTGTGGTAGGGGCGAGTTTTTTTGATCCATGGAGAGCTTTTGTTGATTTTGATAGGACTGAGACGTCGGCAAGAGGGAGAGCGGAATTATATTGCAGGAGTAGAAAGAGGTAGATGATTCAACTAAAATAGAGACAAAATGAAACGATCAGAACTGCTACAAGCACTTACAGCCGATACGTTGCAGATTATAGAGGAGGTCAAGGTTTTTGAAGCTTATGAGGAAGAGGTGCTGACCCGGCGGTCCAACCCCAACAAATGGAGTGTGGTCGAATGTCTCGAACACCTCAATATTGCGGATGCACATTATTTGCTGCTTTTTGATCAAAAGCTCCCAAATGGGCTGGTGAGTGAAGAAGTGGAGTACAAATCTTCGTGGGTGGGCAGCTACTTTGTGAAATCTATGAAGCCCCGAACTGATGGGACGATCCCGTCACCGATGCGTACTTTACGCAAGTTTGACCCTGAAGTGGTTGTACATCAGGATACTTTGTCCAAATTTTTGGAGGATCAGCACGAGTTGCTTCGCTACTTAGAGATGTGCCATAGTTTGGATTTGAAACGCATCAAGATTCCATCTGCGATTGGTCGTATAGTGACTTTTCGATTGGGAGATGCTCTGCGGTTTTTGGTGGCACACAATCAGCGCCACGTGATACAAGCGAAAAACGTCCTGCGTGAGCTAGGGGTCTAGTTCGCTTCCTCGATCAATTTCTCCAGTTGCTGGTAGTCTAGCCCGAACTCTGATTTGAGTTCTGCGATCTTCTGCGTCGCACTATCGTGATTTTTTTTGCTATGGTGATTGACTCCTACGAGCATGACGTTTTTGCGGGTGTGTTCGTTGGATACGAATTCAAATATCTTCGACTCATACCCTTCTCGCTCTAGGAGCAGGGCACGGATCGTGTCGGTGACCATTTCGTACTGTCTTTCTTTGAATATACCGTACTTGAGTAGCGGATTGGCTGTGGGTTTGCCTTTGAGTTGCTGACGTACTTGCTTGTGACAGCAGGGAGCAGAGACGATGAGACCTGCTTTTGAGGCTATTCCTTTGGCGAGAGCATCGTCAGTGGCCGTGTCACAGGCATGGAGGGCGATGAGGATATCTATGTCGTTGTTTTCATAGTCTTGGATAGGCTGGTTGACGAATTGGAGTTGTTGGTACCCGAGTTGTTGGGCAGTTGCGTTGCAGAAGTCTACTAGGTCTTTGCGGAGCTCGATGCCTGTGACAGAGACTTGGTAGCCCTTTTGTGTCATGTATTCGTAGAGAGCGAAGGTCAGGTAGCCTTTGCCTGAGCCCATGTCCACAATTTTTGGGGATTGAGGGAGTGTGGAAGATTGGATCAGTCCCTCCATGATCTCAAGAAATTTGTTGATCTGTCGGTATTTGTCGGCCATTTTGGGGATGATCTGGCCTTGGTTATCCGAGATGCCGAGTAGCTGTAGGTATTTGGCGCCAGCTTCGCTACGTTTCTTTTTGTTGTGGTCGTGAGCCAGAGAGGTGCTGCTACGGACGGCTTTGCTTTTTTGGATCGTTACCTTTCCTTTTTTGCTAGTCAGCAAAGAGCAATTCTGATCTTGGGTGCAAAGCGTCGCGTTTTTGAAATGAGTGTCTAATTGGAGGTTGATTTCGGCCAAGGCCTCGTCTGCCGTATAGTTTTTGGTTTCGTCTTTGGAGAGGTAGCGGTAGGTGAAGGAGTATAAGGTTCCGTCTTTGATGCGTACAGGTTTGACGAAAATGTTTTGGAGGGGAATGGTTTTGATCGGTGGTTTACTCAGTGTCAGTTTGACGAATGTCTGATCTTGTATACTGGCATGGACATGATCCGAAAAATCTTGCTTTGTACTCATGGCACAAAGCTAAATATTAAAATCCTTTGGGGCGTGAAAATTGCAGAATGATGGGGGTGTTGCCCATCAAACCATGTGTGTCTTGAGCGTGTTTGGTGACTGATTTCCCGTTGTTGTCAAGTCCTATCCATATCTCATCATCGAGTAGGAGGAGAGCTTCTGCCATGCCGTATTTTTCTGGTCCGTAGAGTTTGCCTTCGTGGTGACTGGCGATGTGTCGGTAGTGTACTTTGTCGATTACCTCATGTGTTTTGGGATTGATTTTGGTGATGTAGTTGCCGTTGCGTTCTATGAGATAGAGATAGCCGTTTTCGTATTTGGCATCCGAAAAATCACCACTTTCTGTTTCGGGGATATTGAATTTATCGGTGATTTTTCCGCTTTCCATGTCGATCGTGAGGATGAAGCGTGGCTGTCTTTCTTTGATCAAATACATGGTTTGATTGCCACAGTCGATGGCTAGACCTTCCCATCCGGCATTGCCCCAGGTGTGGGGTCGAAGCTCTGCTGATTCGAAATCAATTGGTAAAATCTGTGGAGTGATCAGGGGGCCAGATGTAGTGTCGAGACGAAATCTGAGGATCTGACCATTGAGTTCGTCGGCTAGATAGAACAGCTCGTCGCAGTAATCGACCGCTTCTAGGTCCGTTTGAGCGAAAGCTCGAAAAGCATATTCCTTAGAGAAAGTAAAGTCAGGTCCCTGAGTACGAACCTCGTAGAGATAGGTGTTCCAAGGTTTGTCTGCAATCACATAAGTGTGCTCTGCTATGCGCACAATGCCACTGAGGTCAAACTGACGAGCATCGTCAGTTTGGAGCTGTACAATGTGTCGCAATTCTAGTGCAGGATAGCTAGGTTGTGCCCAGCTATCCTCGATATAGATAGTGACAAGAGCAATGAGAAGCAATACTCTCATGGCGTTCAAGTTTTTAGATACGTTCGATTTTAGCACCTATGGCATTCAGTCTGCTGTCGATATTCTGATAGCCACGATCGATCTGTTCGACATTGTGAATGATACTATCTCCTTCGGCAGACATCGCTGCGATGAGCAAAGAGACACCTGCACGAATATCAGGAGAGGTCATGGTGATGCCTTTGAGTGCAACTTGCTTGTCCAGTCCGATCACTGTCGCACGGTGTGGATCACAGAGGATCACTTGTGCCCCCATTTCGATCAGTTTGTCTACAAAGAATAATCTGCTTTCAAACATCTTTTGATGGATGAGCACGGTGCCTTTGGCCTGTGTTGCTACGACGAGTGCGATACTGAGTAGGTCAGGGGTGAATCCTGGCCAGATTGCATCGGCTATGTTCATGATGGAACCATCGATGAAGGTTTCGATCTCGTAGTGGTCCTGCTCAGGGATGAAGATGTCATCTCCCCTGAATTCCATTTTGATGCCGAGTCTTTTGAATATGTCTGGGATGATTCCCAAATGGGGGATTCCAGCATTTTTGATGGTGATTTCGGATTGTGTCATGGCAGCCATACCGATGAAACTACCGATTTCGATCATGTCGGGCAGCATGGTGTGCTCTGTCCCGTGTAGGGACTCTACACCTTCGATGGTGAGGAGGTTGGATCCGATGCCTGATATTTTGGCCCCCATACGGTTGAGCATGCTACATAGCTGCTGCAGGTAAGGTTCGCAGGCTGCGTTGTAGATGGTTGTCGTACCTTTGGCCAGTACGGCAGCCATGACAATGTTGGCGGTGCCTGTGACCGAAGCTTCGTCCAATAGCATGTAGCAACCTGTCAGGTGCGAAGCATCGATGTTGTAATATCCAGACTTCTTGTCGTAATTAAACTCTGCTCCTAGTTTTTGGAATCCAGTAAAGTGCGTATCTAGTCTTCTACGGCCGATTTTGTCTCCGCCAGGCTGAGGGATCATACCTTTCTTGAATCGAGCCAAAAGAGGTCCGAGGAGCATGATCGATCCTCTCAGTGAAGAGGCCATTTCGCGGTATCGCGGTGACTCAAGAAAATCTATGTCTACTTGATCTGCCTTAAAAGTGTAGGACTCGGGGCTGTTTTTGGTGACCCGCACACCGATTTCATTGAGCAGCTCGATGAGTTTGTTGACATCCCGGATATTAGGGACTTTGTTGATGACCATTTCTTCTCCTGTGAGCAGAACGGCCGATAGTATTTGTAATGCTTCGTTTTTTGCACCTTGAGGGACGAGTTCTCCCTTGAGCTGAGTGCCTCCTGTCACATGAAAAGACGCCATTAATTTCTTCTTCTTCGGTTGTTGTTATTGTTGTTGTTTCTTCGGTTGTTATTGCCACCGTTGTTGTTGCGTCTGTTGCGATCGTTTCGGTCGTTGTTGCGAGGTTGCTCCGTACCCATTTGGTTTTTGATCCCACGCTTGTCTTTCTTTTGTGGCTCGAAGAGGTCGCCGCTTTTTACTTTTTCCATGTCTATGTCGAGACGGTTTTTCGAAAGCTTGCGGATGTTTGTGTATACGACGCTATCCTCCATGATGTCCTGATTGTAGGAGTAGAAGAAGGTTTTCATCAGTTTGCCGATGTGTATGATAGCAGCTTCTTGCTCTTCGGCATCTTCGAGAGTGATGGCTTTGTCGATCAAGAGCTCGATGTTTTTGCCAAAGTGTCTGAAAGTGATGTCATTATCAGAGTAAGGGACACGTAGTGGTTTCTTTTCCAATATCTCCTTGTCGGGAGTAGGGAACGGTCCGTCTATGTCCAATTTGAAGTTGGAAATGATGTGTAGATCATCCCAGATTTTTTGGTTGGATTCAGTAGTCTCTTTTGCCGCTGGATTGATAAGTTTCATCATATCAACCATCGTTTGGGCTTTTTTGTTTCTTTCCTCTTTGTCCTCGATAGTCAGTAGGTGATCGACTAGTTTCTGTACGTTTCTTCCGTATTCTTTGAGCGTGAGCTGCTCCTGGACTGTATTGTAATCGTGCATGTGCTTTTTCTAAATAAGAGCCAAAATTAACCTTTTAACCCGATAATCTGTGCGAATTAAATTATTTACCTGTTATCAATCAAATATTATTGCAAGGATGAAGACACTTTTTTTATCATTTTTTTCACTTGTCGTGCAACTTTTGTATGGCGATTGTCATCTAAACTTATGAAAGGTTTATTTACATGAATGTAGAATCCTCATAAACTAAACCTGACCCTAAGGTCAAAATGAAAAGCCCTGATTTCTGTATGTTGAAATCGGGGTTTTGTTTTTTTTGTGCGTCGAATTCTTAATTGACTGAAATCAGAGAGACATCAAAGATGAGCACAGAGCCTCCAGGGATGCTCCGTGTATCGGAGTTGCCATATCCTAAATGGGCAGGAATCAACAGTATCCCACTACCTCCTTCTTTGAAGTAGCGAATGCCCTCGGTCCACCCCGAGATGACCTGCTGTAGATTGAATGAAATCCCAGAGCTGCTGCTTTGGTCAAAGATTTGTCCGTCTGTGAAATAGCCTTTGTACGCTACGGTTACGTTGGAGTTGAATTGCGGTCTTGTGCCAGTGCCTGCATCATGGATGACATAGTAGAGGCCTGTTTCGCTTTTGGTGGCGTTCAGGTTGTTTGCTGCGATGTAGGCGGTGATCTCAGCTTCGTTGAGTGCTGTATAATCTTTCTCTTCATCGTCTTGGCAAGACATCAATAGCATAACTAGCAGTGCATAACATGTGTGTTTAATCATATTCTTCAATTTTGAGAATGTAAAAATAGCGAAATGTTTATTGTGAAATCCTACTGTCACTTCACGGAGAATATAGGGTAGCTTTGCTTAGTATGAAGTGTTCAAAATTAATGATTTCCAATTATCAGTATTGCCCTTGCTAGTCGGGAGTCCCCTAGGTTATCAATAGAAACTCTCTAGGTGCAAGATGCCTCAGCGTGCTGTGGGGCCTTTTGTTGAAGTAAATTCACCTCCATACCTGTAAAAACATCTTGGATTGATCTAACCTATCAAAGATGTGTCATCGCAATTTTTTCTAAAAGGACTGCGTTGTGTGTTCTAAATTGCATCTAAGATTTGATTAAAAGTGCCAAAATGACTAATCTCATGGGGCAGAGGAGGGGGGTGATGGCTGTAATTTAAGCGTTGTCCTCGCTGAGAGCGAGGACAACGGTAGTTAGTAGTTGTTTTACCCATCACTTCACCGCAGATATCCCCGTAATCTCATGCCCCAAGATCAGTAGATGAATGTCGTGGGTGCCTTCGTAGGTCACGACAGATTCTAGATTCATCATGTGCCGCATCATGGGGTACTCTCCTGTGATGCCCATGCCACCGTGGATTTGCCGGGCTTCTCGCGCTATGTCTAGGGCGGTGGCTACTGCGTTTCTTTTGGCAAGGGAGATTTGGGCGGTGGTTGCTTTGCCTTCGTTCATCAGGGAGCCTAAACGCCAGTTGAGGAGTTGGGCTTTGGTGATCTCGGTGAGCATCTCTGCGAGCTTTTTTTGGATCAGTTGGAAGGAACCAATCGGTTTGCCAAACTGATGGCGTTCCAGCGCATAACGTCGCGCCGAGTCGTAGCAGTCCATCGCAGCACCGATAGCGCCCCAGGCGATCCCATAGCGGGCAGAGTCGAGACACATCATCGGTGCACCGAGACCTGACTTGCCAGGGAGTAGGTTCTCTTTCGGGATTTTGACATTGTCAAATACGAGTTCGCCTGTGCAGCTGGCACGCAGCGACCACTTGCCGTGCGTCTCTGGTGTGCTGAAACCCTCCATGCCGCGCTCTACGATCAGGCCATGGATGCGGCCTTCTTCGTTTTTGGCCCAGACGACAGCTATGTCCGCCTTGGGGGCATTGGATATCCACATCTTGGCGCCATTGAGCAGGTAGTGGTCACCCATATCCTTGTAGTGCGAGACCATACCACTAGGGTTGGAGCCGTGATCAGGCTCGGTCAGTCCAAAGCAGCCTAGCATCTTACCCGAACCGAGTTTGGGTAGGTATTTTTGTTTTTGCTCTTCTGAGCCAAATTTGTAAATAGGATACATCACCAGTGAGCCTTGAACAGATGCAGTGGAGCGCATCCCTGAGTCGCCCCGCTCTATCTCCTGCATGATCAGACCATAGGCGATGTAGTCCAATCCGCCACCTCCATACTCCGCAGGGAGTTGCGGGCCGAAAGCCCCGATTTCTCCGAATTTTTTGACAATCTCGTAGGGGAAGTGGTTTCGCTCTGCCCAGTCTTCGATGTAGGGGCTGATTTCTTTTTTGACAAAAGCACGGATGCTTTGACGGATCATGAGGTGTTCAGGGGTGAGCAAGTCGTCTAGTTGGTAAAAGTCGGGCGACTCAAAGTGGTCTTTGTTTTTCATGGCTATGCTGTTTTGTCGGTGTGAACTTTGTCTTGGGATTTGAAAAATCACGAGTCAGTCCCATCGTACCGCTTGTCTCGGCTGAGGACTAATTTGTGTAATTATCTCATGGTTTCCATGTATTCTTATCAAATTTACAGTTGCAACATCAAATAATAACCCAAAATGAGTGCAGAACATATTGACCCTAAAATCTTAGCACAAGTCAAAAAACTGGAAAAAAAGTATGACGCCATGGGACAGGATTTGTCGTCCTATTTGGACGGGCTGCTTCATGCGGATTACTTGACTTACTGGGATTACATTCATCTGGATACGTTGTTGAGTCTTCAAAACCCGAAGACACATTTTCCTGACGAGAAGATTTTCATCATTTATCACCAGATCACGGAGCTGTATTTTCAGCTGATCCTCAACGAGATCGAGCAGATAGCAGAATTGGACACGCCAGACGAAAAGTGGTTTGCCATGCGACTCAAGCGGATCAATCGTTATCTGCTGCACTTGGTGGATTCTTTTGATGTGATGATCG
This sequence comes from Reichenbachiella sp. 5M10, assembly GCF_002742335.1. Taxonomy (NCBI): domain Bacteria; kingdom Pseudomonadati; phylum Bacteroidota; class Cytophagia; order Cytophagales; family Reichenbachiellaceae; genus Reichenbachiella; species Reichenbachiella sp. 5M10. The sequence continues at coordinate 493,715 of NZ_MDGR01000007.1, forward strand.
ACGGGATGGATCAGCAGCAATTTTTGCAGTTTAGGATGTCGCTCCTGCCTGCGAGTGGTTTTCAGTCGGGGCAATTGCGCTTGATCGAGTTGTCGTGTACCTCTATGATCCACTTGGTGGAGCAAACCCAAAGAGCAACTTTGGATCCCAATAACATAGAAGCGATGTACCCGCATCTGTACTGGAAGAAGGGAGCGACCGAACTCGCTACGGGCAAAAAGACCCTGACGCTACGCCAGTTCGAGGAGAAATATGCCGAGCAGTTCGTGAAACACGCCACCAACTATCAATTCAAGAATATATGGTCAAAATATAAGTCGGACTATGAAGGTTGTACAACGAGTGAAGAGATCAAGAACTTGCTGAAACAGATTGACTTACTGGCCAATGTCAACTGGCGCTTGGCGCACTATAAATCTGCGGTGCGCTATCTACAGCGTGACCCAGACATCATCGCTGCGACGGGTGGTACCAACTGGCAGCAGTATTTGCCACCGAGATTTCAGAAAGTTATCTTTTATCCTGAGCTTTGGTCGGACAAGGAAGTGGAAGACTGGGGAAAAAGTTGGGTAGATGAGACAGTTTTCAATGCACAATAGTATCGTATATTAGTCAGGTGAATCGAGTGGTGAAGCAATGTATATTGATTGGGTGGGGAATGCTTTGGGTGTTGCAGGTGTGTGGGCAGCAAATAGAGCGCCGTACTTACTATGACCAAGCACATACGACGCTCAAGGAGGTTTTTTTTGTCAATGATACGCTCGAAAACCTGCTCAAGGGACCCTATAAGTCATATTACCATTCGGGACAGGTCAAATCTGAAGGCGAGTACCTCTACAATCATGCGACAGGTGACTGGGTGTACTATTTCGAGAATGGAAATATTCGGAATACGGGGGCATTTTTTCGCGGCAAGTCGGTTGGGCTATGGACGTATTTTTATGAAAATGGGAACAAGCGCTCCGAGGGGGTGCTAGATGACAATCAACGTGCTGGGGCATGGACGTTTTACTACGAGAGCGGAGGACTGAAAAGCAGCGGAGAGTACATCGAGGGCAACAAAGAAGGGGTGTGGAGCTATTATTATGAAGAAGGGTCGCTCAAAGCCCAAGCATTTTTCAAAAAGGGAAATGGACAGTACAAAGAATTTTACTTGTCAGGAAACCTAAAGATGGAGGGGCTCAACCGTAGTGGAAAAAGTGACAGTCTGTGGACCTATTATTATGAATCTGGGGAAAAGATGGCAGAGGGGTATTATCAAAAAGGGTTGAAATCAGGGCCTTGGAAGTATTTTTTTAAGAATGGTGAAATTTCTGCTGAAGGAGGCTATGTCGAGGGGAAGACGATTGGAAACTGGATTTATTACCATGAAAATGGGGCGAAGAGTGCAGAGGGCTTGCAAAAGGACAGTCACAAGGATGGCTATTGGAAGATGTTTTATCAAACCGGAGAAATGAAAGGAGTGGGGGAGTTTGACGAAGGAACAGGTGAGTACAATGAGTACTATATCAGTGGCAAGCTCAAGGTAAACGGTCATTTCAAGGATGATCTTAACGATGGACATTGGACCTATTTTGACGAAGAAGGAAATGTCGAGGGGGAGGCAGATTTCGTCGAAGGACTCGGCCAATACAAGGGGTATTATCTTGATGGAAACCTCAAAATGACAGGGAAAATATCTAGCGGTCGCAGAGTAGGGGAATGGACGCTTTATAAAAAGAACGGAGAGATTGCAGGAAAATACCATCCTGTATATCAAGAGGATAACCCGATCTTCTTGACAGAAGAAAAACTCAACGACGGACGAAACGAGGAGGAGTATGAAAAGCCCGAATATAAATACAAGCGAAAGAAGTCCCGTTATTTTACACCGGTGGTCAATGAGTATAGAGGGGTGATCTTTGGGACCAATCCTTTGATGATGCTGGTGGGGTATGCGCCGTTTTCGGTGGAGTACTATATGCAGGAGCGTCTTGGGTATGAATTGCTCTACATGTACCGAAGGAGCCCGTTCTTTTCTTCACTGACAGGCGAGTCAATGGGCGACGTGTTTGTCGAAGGACACTCACTTCAGTTCAAACAGAAGTTTTATAACAAAGATCAAAAGCATGGCATGATTTATATTGGGCAGGCAGCTGGAGTGGATATCAATAGGTATTCGGCGATTGTCAATGGAGGAGCTACAGATAAGACCATTAGCGAAGGCGAAACGGAATACTATTATGGGGTGATCGTAGGAGATCGGTGGATGAAAAATCCTGGAAATGCAGGTTTTACGATCGATGCGTATTTCGGACTGGGATTAGGCTATCGGTACATCAGCAAGGATTACCAAGACAAGGCATGGGACAGCGTGTTTGAGGAGGTGCCTAGAGCAGGAGTGTACGTGCCTATATTTTTTGGGATAAACATCGGATACCTCGGGTTCAAAAAACATCAAACCAACGGGCCAGTTAGATAAGGAGACATGACGAAGATTTTGAAATATAGACTCAAACCAGAGATAGCGCTGGACGAGACGAGCTTTGCGGCTTTTGTAACCAATAAACTCGGTGTAGAGGCTGACTGGAAGTTGCTCAAGCGCTCCATCGATGCAAGAAGTCGCCATGTGCAGGTCAATGTGGAGGTAGCACTATCCGAGGGAGGCGAAGATCCTCGACCGATGGCTTATCAAAAGCCACAAAACAACGTAGCAGACAAGGCAGAAGTCATTATAGTAGGAGCAGGGCCAGCAGGATTGTTTGCTGCTATGCGCTGCATAGAGCTAGGGGCAAAACCCATCGTCCTAGAGCGCGGCAAAGATGTCCAAGCCCGCCGTAGAGACTTAGCTGCCATCAACAAAGAGCACAAGGTCAACCCCGACTCGAACTATTGTTTTGGAGAGGGAGGGGCAGGTACCTACTCGGATGGGAAACTCTACACCCGATCCAAAAAACGTGGAGATGTCACCCGCATCTTGGAGATACTCGTGGCACACGGGTCGCAGGAAGATATCCTAGTAGACACTCATCCGCACATCGGTACCAACAAGCTGCCCAAAGTAATCGAAGACATTCGTGAGACGATCCTCTCGCGTGGCGGAGAGATACGCTTCGATACGCGTGTGGAGGATTTCGTGATCCGTGAGGGAGAGATGAAAGGTGTGAAGACACAGGATGGTAGCATCGTCGAAGGGATAGGCGTGATCCTCGCTACAGGACATTCTGCAAGAGATATTTTTCGATTGCTTCAGACCTCTGGGGTCAAAATCGAATCCAAACCCTTTGCACTTGGCTTGCGGGTCGAGCATCCACAGCAGATCATAGACCAGATCCAGTACCACTGTGATACGCGAGGCGAGTATTTGCCTGCAGCGAGCTACAGTTTGGCGACACAGACGCAGTTTGACCAGGTACAGCGTGGGGTATTCTCCTTCTGTATGTGCCCGGGAGGATTTATCGTGCCTGCTGCTACCACAGACGGTGAGGTGGTCGTCAACGGCATGAGTCCATCCAAGCGCGACTCGAAATTTGCCAATTCGGGTATCGTCGTGGCAGTGGAAAACGAAGACCTCAAGGCCTACAAGTCGGAGGGAGATTTCAAAGCATTGGCGTTTCAGTCTGAAGTCGAGCAAAACGCCTGCCTCATAGCGGGAGGTACACAGGCAGCTCCTGCACAGCGTTTGGTGGATTTCGTCAAAGGCCGAATCTCTACGGATTTGCCTGACTGCTCGTACCAGCCAGGCTTGACTGCCGTCAATATGCGGGAGTTTTTGCCCGAATCGATCTATATGCGTCTCCGTGATGGGTTCAAGAGTTTTGGACGAAAGTCAAAAGGCTACTATACCAACGACGCGCAGGTGCTCGGCGTGGAGAGTAGAACGTCGTCTCCTGTACATGTACCGAGAAATCGCGAGACATTGGAACATATAGAGGTCAAACGTTTGTTTCCTTGTGGTGAAGGCGCTGGCTATGCAGGCGGTATCATGTCGGCAGCTATCGATGGCGAAAAGTGTGCGGAGAAACTGATCGAAGCGTATTTGGATACTAGAGCATAGATATTTAGACCCAAGAGTCAAGAACCAAGATGAAAGAATGATGACAGAACAGAAGAAACTAACGGCAGTACTGGGCGCAAGTACCAATCCGACGCGCTACGCGTATCTGGCAGCTGAGCGATTGCACCAGCATGGGCACCCGATCAAACTGGTATCTATCAAGAAAGGCGAGTTGTTTGGTGAGCCTTTTCAGGACTTGCGTCAAAAGCCGGGGATCAAAGGAATAGACACTGTGACGCTTTATATAGGGAGTGACAATCTCTCGGAGTGGCAAGACTACATCCTCAGTCTCCACCCCAATCGCATCATCTTCAACCCCGGCACAGAGAACCCCGAGCTGTCCAAAGCCGCTCAAGCCCAAGGGATAGAAACCATTGAGGCATGTACGCTGGTGATGTTGGGGACAGGGCAGTTTTAGCCTACTCTCCTATTTGTGCTCAAAAGCCCCTTGGTCATAGCCTTCTCCTAAGGGACGAGTTGTTCCTGCAAAGTCAAAGGTTACTCCATAACTAGAGACATCCTCACCCATGTCTATCAAAGGAGAGTCATCATTGAGTTGATAGTTGCCATCCAACCCTGCTTCGGATGTGCTTTGGCCAAAATAGTTGGCTAGCATTTCGACTGCCACATTATCATTCAATGTCGTAACATAGGCTTTTTCTCCCTCGGTTTGGAACGCACCTGGGCCAACTATGACATTGTTGATGACATGATTCAGGTCTACTTCATCTGAATAGAGTACTATGCCGTTTTCGGCAGGGTTGATGATTGTATTGTTGATGAAACTAAAGCCATCTCCAGTGGTATATCGCTCATCACAAAATACGCCACTAGCACCTGCATCTAGGATGATATTGTTGAAGGCAATGTTGTCTCCAATACCCAGCATAATCACACCATTGCCAGGCCCTGTGGAGATGTAGTTGTTGTAAAGCAAGCCGCCAGTGCCTTCTCCCACCTGAATTCCATTGTTCTGATAGGTAATGTTTTCATGTCCATAGTTTTCGATGTAGTTGTCATGAATTTTGACATCTTCTATCCCACAACCGACTTGGATGGCTTCCCAGCCTGCATTGATGACTTTGTTTCGGTAGATGTCCGCTCCTTTGATGTCATGAGGATATACTGTTCCACAGTCTTTTTTTACACCGTTGGCGTAGAAGGAGTTGCCAATATACAGGCCTTCTCCACCTGTGTCATGGACATAGTTGTCGTGGATGGAGATGTCTCTCATTACAAAGTTGTCGTGTTGCGTAGCGGGATCACAAGAAGGGTCTGTTTTGCCCATTATACCTGCAAAGCCAATGTCAGAAATTTCCATATGATCTACTTCGAAATTGGTGCTCAGTCCATCTAATGAAATACCAATGGAGACGGCACCACTGAGTTTGATTCCATACTCGTGATCATTGGATCCAGCACCAGAAATACGGAAGTATTTACAATTGTTTGTTCTGATTGCATAGGCCGCTTTTTTACTAGACATATCTATGACGGCCTGTCCACCACAGTTGATGATGAGTACAGGGTCAGTTTCGCTACCGGTAATGTTGGTTAGAGATACGGGTTCTTTGTAGGTGACTGTTCCGTCCAAGCATATGATATTGCCAGGCTGTACACCATTTTTGATTCCATCAAATCCAAAAGTATCTCCGGAGATAAAAAAATCACAGGTTGAGCAGTCAGTGGCTGAACAGCTGCCGTCGTTGGTGGTAGCTTTGGGGTCGTAAGAATCAGATAGAGGATTGGTGCAACCTAGCGTTTCGCTGGTTTCTATTTCAGTGCTTTTTTTGATATCATCATCTTTGCATGAAAAGACCGATACGAGGATTAGTAGCAAGAATAATCTTGCAGTGAAGGTTAGGGAGTAATGAAACATAGTACAGGTGATTAGGTTTAAGTTGAAAAGCTACAGAGAGTATTTTGCTATGTCAAGCAAGTTTGGATATGATATGTGTCAAGCATGAAACGATTTTTTCATCTTCTTTTCTCTCGTTGTATTCGTAGTTATGGTTACAGTGATTTAAGGGGGGGAGCAACGATGGGGCTGTAGGTGTTTTGTGCTAAAAAAAGTGAAGAGTCGTTTTTCTGAGTTGAATTTATAGAGGACTGGATAGCAGGAGGCTAGTTCATTTCTTTACGCTCGTTGTATTTGTAGCTGAGTAGGGAGAGAAGGTTGCCGAACTGATCGATCATGGCTTGCTCTTCGGGTTTGATGGGGCGCTCTTCGATTTTGAGGAGGAGGAAACCATAGATGCCGTTGAGGCAGAGTTGTACTTCGCTGGTGATGATGCCATTGGCTACTTGCATGTTTTCGTCGATGTAGGGTTTGGCCTTGAGGTAGACGTGATTATAGTTTTCGTCAGTGGATTTTAGTTCCTCGTGCAGTTGGTCGAGTTGTGCCACGATTTCGTTGATCTCAGCGAGGTGACCTGACTCTTGGATGTCTTGGTCTATCATCTTTTGCATGAATTCCTCGTAGTGGTTTACCTCAGCGAGTTTTTCTTTGGGCGTGATGGGAAAGAAATTGATGACCTGCGTCCCGAATTTCTCCAAATCAAATTTGTAGGCACGCATCAAGTCTTCCTTTCGGTAAATCTCGATGATGTATTCTGTGATGTTTTTGTTTTGATCCATGGTTTTAATTCAATTTTTCTGGTAATGACGTCCGGAGATCTCTGTAGTGCTGTTTTTTCTTCGTCTTCTTTCTAATGATGCGCTACTACTTCTTTTTTTCTCTGTATTGCTCGTCATTTGCCGTCTTTCCTTTCTCAATACTATGTACGAATTACACAATACTCAATCCGCTCTATTTTTACTTTGTACTAGATACTTTGTGCTCTCTCTACCAAGCGCCAAATCCCTCTGGAACTTTTTGCAAATGTGAAATTTTATTTATCTATTTTTGCCTTCTTTTTAAGAAAAATGGATCATCTAAGGAATTTTTGCATCATAGCGCACATCGATCACGGCAAGTCTACATTGGCCGATCGTTTGCTTCAGAATACAGGTACGGTTACAGGGAGAGACATGCAGGCACAGTTGCTGGATGACATGGATCTAGAGCGTGAGCGTGGGATTACCATCAAGAGTCATGCGATTCAGATGGCCTACCATCACGAGGGCAAGGACTATACGCTCAACCTCATCGATACCCCAGGTCACGTGGATTTCTCATACGAAGTGTCTCGCTCGATTGCGGCCTGTGAGGGCGCACTACTCATCGTAGATGCCTCACAAGGTATCGAAGCGCAGACGATCTCCAACTTGTACCTCGCACTGGAGCACGATCTGGAAATCATCCCTGTGTTGAATAAAATCGATTTACCCGGTGCACGACCTGAGGAGGTCTCTGAGGAGATTATTGATTTGATAGGTTGTGACATGGAGGATATCATTCACGCCAGTGGCAAGACTGGTGTAGGAGTAGATAATATTCTCGATGCGATCATCAAGCGGGTTCCAGCACCGAAGGGCAAGCCAGAAGAACCGCTACAAGCAATGATTTTTGACTCGCAGTTCAACTCATTCAGAGGGATTGAGGTAATCTTTCGCGTATTCAATGGTTCGATCAAAAAAGGAGATAAGATCAAATTCGTCGCGACAGGCAAGACCTATGAAGCAGACGAAATCGGGACGCTCGGTCTACAACAGCACCCCAAGAACGAAATTAAGACGGGAGATGTAGGCTATCTCATCTCTGGAATCAAAGTAGCCAAAGAGGTCAAAGTAGGGGATACGATTACGGCGGTAGATCGACCTACTACAGAAATGATCAAAGGGTTTGAGGAGGTCAAGCCGATGGTATTTGCGGGGATTTACCCTGTAGATACGCAAGATTACGAAGAGCTGCGCGCCTCGATGGAGAAGTTACAGCTCAACGATGCTTCGTTGGTCTGGGAGCCCGAGACTTCTGCAGCACTAGGTTTTGGATTCCGATGCGGGTTCCTTGGGATGCTGCACATGGAGATCATACAGGAGCGATTAGAGCGCGAGTTTGACATGACTGTGATCACGACTGTACCATCGGTACAGTTCAAGGCTTTCATGACGGATGGATCGGTACAGGATATCAATGCCCCGTCTGAGATGCCAGATCCGAGTAGGGTCAAGCATGTAGAAGAGCCGTTCATCAAAGCACAGATCATCAGCAAGGCAGACTATGTCGGTCCGATCATTTCGCTATGTATGGACAAGCGTGGGACGATCCAAAATCAAGTCTATTTGACGGCAGATCGCGTGGAGTTGACTTTTGATATACCCTTGTCGGAAATCGTGTTTGATTTCTTTGACAAACTGAAAACAATCTCTAGAGGTTATGCTTCGCTGGATTATGAGTTGACAGGGTTGAAGCAATCCAATATGGTCAAACTTGACATCATGCTCAATGGCGAAGCGGTGGATGCCTTGTCTGCTATCGTACACAGAGACAAAGCCTACGAGTGGGGCAAGCGTCTATGTGAGAAATTGAAAGAATTGATCCCAAGACAGATGTTTGAGATTCCGATCCAAGCGTCTATTGGGAATAAAATCATCTCCAGAGAAACGGTGAAGGCGATGCGCAAAAACGTATTGGCGAAGTGTTATGGTGGAGATATTTCGCGTAAGCGTAAACTGCTCGACAAGCAGAAAAAAGGAAAGAAACGTATGCGTCAGGTGGGGAACGTAGAGATTCCGCAGGATGCATTTATGGCTGTGTTAAAACTGGATTAAGAAAATGCCTACAATCATAGATGGTAAGAAGGTGTCTGCGGACATCAAGGACGAAATCAAATTACAGGTAGAAGCGATGAAGAATGAGGGCAAGCGCGCACCTCATTTGGCGATCATCATAGTGGGTGATGATGGTGCGAGTCATACCTATGTAGGAGGGAAAATCACGGCGTGTAAGGCAGTAGGCTTTGATTATACGTTGATGCAGTTTGCAGGGACGATCTCTGAGGACAAGCTGCTCAAACATGTCGATCAACTCAACGCGGATGAGGATATTGATGGATTCATCGTACAGCTGCCCTTGCCAGAACACATATCTGTAGAGAAAGTGACCGCTAGCATATCACCAGAGAAAGATGTGGATGGATTCACGAACGAGAATTTCGGGAGTATCACTTCCAAAGCGCCGCTATTGATGCCAGCTACTCCGCTAGGGATCATGGAGCTGATCAAGCGTTATGAGATCGAGACTCAGGGCAAGAACTGCGTGATCATCGGAGCGAGCCGTCTTGTAGGAGCACCTCTTGCACTCATGATGTCCAATGATGCCAATGCAACCGTGACGCTTTGCCATAAATACACCGAGGATCTAGCCGCTCATACGAGACAGGCGGACATCCTAGTGGTAGCAGTAGGCAAGCCCGGTCTGGTGAGCAAAGATATGGTCAAAGAAGATGCTGTAATCATCGACGTAGGAACCACTCGTGTAGAGGATAAGACGAAGAAGTCAGGTTTTAAACTGTCCGGAGATGTGGAGTATGCCGAAGTAGCACCCATCGCCAGTTATATCACGCCTGTCCCTGGTGGTGTAGGGCCGATGACGATCGCGTCATTACTTATCAATACACTGCAAGCTGCTAAGAACAACCTGAAGTAGTTTGAGTTACGTCCCCAAAATATCTGAGAAGCTCCCCATTATGGAGATTTTCTATTCCATCCAAGGAGAAGGGTACTATGCGGGGACACCAGCGATATTTATCCGTCTAGGAGGCTGTGATGTGGGCTGTGTATGGTGTGACGTCAAAGAGTCTTGGGACGAGAAAGATCATCCGTTTTTTACTGTCAAGGAGATCGTCGACCAGATCCAGGATTATCCCTGCAAGACGATCATTGTCACAGGTGGAGAACCACTGATGTATGACATGACGGAGTTGACCACTGCGCTCAAGGCGAAAGAGTATCAACTGAATATAGAAACCTCGGGAGCTTATCCGATGTCCGGTGTGTGGGATTGGGTATGTTTCTCCCCGAAGAAATTCAAAGCGCCAGACCAGTCGGTCTACGCTGCAGCAAGCGAACTCAAAGCCATTGCCTTCAATAAATCTGATTTCAAATTTGCAGAAGAGCACGCGGAGCAAGTCAATGACAGATGCAAACTCTATCTACAGCCCGAGTGGTCCAAGGCTGATAAGATGACGCCAGAGATCATCGAATATGTCAAAGCGCATTCCCAGTGGAATATTTCGCTGCAGACACACAAGTATCTCGATATCCGATAAAATTTTCTTGGTACTTTTGTTTCAGTAGTCAAATGACAAAGGTGCTGACTCCTGAAAGGGTAAGTTGTCTTTAGGTTAGTTTGGCTATCCTAAAAGATACCTGTTCGAAATGCGCTACACACTTCTATTTCTCTTTGTTTTTATTTTTGTTGACTCACACGCCCAGTACACTTCGTATCATTCGGAGGACAAAAAGGCACTTCGAGACTATGAGGAAGCACGGCAGTTGCTCAAGAGAGCACAGTTCCGTGAAGCCATGGAGCCGATGCTGGATGCGGTAGAGCGAGATCCAGATTTTATCGAAGTATGGCTTGCGCTGGGTAGTGCAAGCAACCGCTTGGGCTGGGATAGTTTGTCTTTTGTATATTTTAAGAAGGCGATTCGAATTGATCCTGATTATCCCAAATCAAAGTATGCCTACCATGCTATCGGGGAACAATTCTACAAAGATGCAGTGTACGATAGCGCAGAGGCTTATTTGGAGCATTATCTACGAACTATACCTGGAGATACACGTACAGAGACAGCTGCCAGAGCGATGATTTTGGATTGCCGATTTGCTCAGCAGGCGATTCAAAGCCCCTTTGACTACAATCTGCAAGAACTGGGAGCACATGCCAATTCCTTTGAGTTGCAGTATTTTCCGTCATATTCAGTAGATATGCAGCGCTTGTATTTTACGAGAAGAGTAGGCTTGGACAACTATGACGATGAGGATATCTATTATTGCGACCGAGACAGTACGACCAGAGGTTGGACTATGCCACAGTCGCTCTCACCCAATATCAACTCCGAAAACAACGAGGGAGCAGGTTCTGTCTCAGCAGACGGACGTACTTTGGTGTTTACTTCGTGCGATGGAGTCCGAGGCTTCGGAAGCTGTGATATCTATACGGCGGAGAAAGTCGGTGAGGATTGGAGTACTCCCCGAAATATTGGGAAGGCCATCAACAGCGGGGCTTGGGAAGCTCAGCCTAGTTTATCGGCAGACGGACGCACACTTCTTTTCGTCTCCAATCGCAGGGCAGGTTTTGGCGGTAAGGATATTTGGATCTCTGTCAAAGATAAAAAAGGGGATTGGCAACCAGCGTTCAACTTGGGCAAGGAGATCAATACGTCCAAAGATGAGATCAGTCCTTTTATTCATGCCAATGGAGAAACTATCTATTTTGCTTCGAATGGTCGAGAAGGTCTAGGAGGCTTTGATATCTACATGAGTGAAGTGGCTCAAGATTCTGTTTGGTCGGACCCAGTCAATTTGGGTGCGCCGCTCAATGATGCAAACGATCAAGTATCTCTTCACATCGGATCAGATGGCAAGTCAGGAGTATATACTGTGGAAAAATCAACGACTCAAGGTTTTCGGAGCAAGTTGTATGCTTTTGATCTACCGGATTCGTTTCGTGTGACACGTGAGAGTGCTTACCTCCGTGGCAAGGTGATTGATCATGAAAGCAAGAAACCCTTGTCTTCTACGATTCAGGTGTTCAAGTTGTCGGATGATCATTTTTATTCTCAGTTGGAGTCTGATCCCACAAATGGGGAATATACTCTGGTACTCACAGAAGGGTATCGGTATGGTATCTATGTTTCTGCTCCGGGGTATCTATTTGTGGATTTCTCCTTTTCGTTAGCTGACCTCCAGTCCTTTGATCGAAACTTGTTGGATATTGAGCTGCAGCCGATTCAGGTGGGGGCTTCCAGTACTTTGGGGAATATATTTTTTGATCATGATGACTATCGTCTCAAAGAAGAGTCTATGTCCGAACTACGCGTCGTGTATTATTTTCTCAAACGCAACCCCAATGTAGTGATGGAAATCGCTGGCCATAGCGATAGCCAAGGAGAAGAGTCATACAATCTCAAACTTTCGACCCAGCGAGCCAAGACGGTGTATGATTTCTTGCTTTCGAAAGGAATCAGAGCTAGTCAGCTGACCTTCAGAGGTTACGGTGAAAGTCAGCCGAAGACCACAGAAAGATCCGAGGCTGCACAGGCCAAAAATCGCCGAATTGAATTTTTGGTATTGGAAATCAAACCATAAGAGTCGTTTTAGGACAAATCTCAGATTCCAAATATAAATCTTCTGAAAAGAGGTAATATTGGTCATATTGGTAGAATCTTTTGGCTTTTTTAGTATTCCAAGAACAAGATTTGCCATACATGAAAAAGACTGCAAAAAAACAGTATGCGCGCCAACTAATAATTGTTAGTTGAGGCTAGTGAAAGTGTTTCAAATGCCATATGTTTGGAATTAGAAAACATACTTTTAAACATTTTTTAACAATTAAAACATACGATATGAAGAGGATTCTACTTATTTGTTTCATGTTGTTGTCTGCACTCGTGACAGAGTCGTGGGCACAAAATCGTACTATATCTGGTAAAGTTACCGATGATATGGGCGAGTCAATTCCTGGGGCAAATGTTGTCATTAAGGGAACAACAATTGGAACAACGTCTGACATAGACGGTAATTGGAAATTAAGCGTGCCTTCTGACGGAGGGACACTGGTAATTACGTTTGTCGGAATGGCGCCACAAGAGGTTGAGATTGGGGCTAGATCTGTAGTGGATGTGGCAATGGCTGCTGATGCTAAGCAATTGACAGAGGTTGTTGTGACTGCACAGGGTGTTGAGAGAGATATTAAATCTCTTGGATATTCAGCTACAGCTGTAGGTGAAGAGGAAGTTACTCGAGGAAGAACTAGTGACGTCATGAGTTCACTACAAGGTAAAGTTGCTGGAGTTAATATTAGCTCAGCTTCAGGTGCTCCAGGAGCATCAACTAAGGTGATTCTTAGAGGATATTCTTCTATTGGTGGAAACAACAACCCGTTGTATATCGTGGATGGTGTGCCTATCAATAACAGTTCTAACTATGTTAATGCTTCTAACTCAAGCACTGATATAAATAGATCTCAAGATTTTGGTAACAGAGCGAATGATATTAACCCTGATGATATTGCATCGGTCACTATTTTGAAAGGTGCTTCTGCGACTGCATTGTATGGGTCTAGAGCAGCCAACGGTGTGATTTTGATCACCACTAAAAGTGGCAGTAACTCTAAAGGAATGACAGTCGCCTTTACAAGTTCAGCTACATTTACTCAGCCGTTGAGGTTGCCAGATTTACAAGATACTTTTGGTCAAGGATGGAGTGGTCACTGGGATTCTTCTGAGAACGGTAGTTGGGGACCAGTAATGGACGGAGACGATCGTTTGTGGGGTAACGTAGTGGATAATTCACAGCAAATAAAAAGCTTTGAGTCAAGAGATAACTTGAAGGATTTCTATGAAACAGGTACTTCATATATCAATACTCTGTCATTGAGTGGCGGAAACGATCTCGCTACGTATTACCTGTCTTATGGTAATGTGTCTCAGGACGGTATCGTACCAGGTGATCACGATATTTTAGATAGAAATACGCTTTCTATGAGAGGGACGTTGAAGACCAAAAAAGTAAAAGTGGAGTCTTCCCTGAATTTTTCTAAGAAGAAGCAAAGTGTAATCACTACCGGTCAAGGTGGAGGAGGTACAACTACTTTTCAAGAATTGATTCAAATTCCTAGAGATTTTAGCATTGTAGACATGAAGGATTACAACGACCCCTTCTACAACTTGGATAATTTCTACACTCCATACGCTCAAAATCCATACTATTCTATCAATGAAAATGGAAATGAATTTGATGAGAATAGAGTGTACGGTAAGGTGCAATTGACGTACAATTTCACAGATTGGTTGAATGCCTCGTATCGTTTGGGAGCGGATGTAGCCAATTCTACGATTACAGATTGGATTGCTATTGCTGAGACGAACCCTGGTACCCCGAATGCTGCGATCCAGCAAATTCCAGGTCAAGTGACTGAGTCTACAAGGGAAGCCGTCGAGTTTGATCATACATTCATGTTGAATGCTTACAAAGAGGTTTCTTCTGGTTTGAGTTTGTCAGGTTTGATTGGCTTAAATATCAATCAAAGGTCTACACGTAATTTTTCTACTACAGCCGCAGATTTGGATATCCCAGGTTTTTATGTGTTGGGTAATGCATCAGGGACTCCAGTACCTACTACTTATGTGTCAGAAAGAAGGTTGGTGGGGCTATATGGTCAGGTAGAAGCTTCGTATAAGGATTATCTTTTCTTAACCATTGTGGCTAGAAATGATTGGTCTTCGACACTACCTATAGAGAACAACTCTTTCTTTTACCCAGGGGCTAACTTGAGCTTTGTCTTTACGGAGACTACCTCTGTATTTGACAACATCATGTCGTTCGGTAAGTTGAGAGCGAGTTGGGGACAAACAGGTAATGATGCCAGTCCATATTCAGTGAATTCTGTTTTGATACCTGGAAACGTTGCACTTCCTTTTGGGGATATTACATTGCCATTCAACGGAGTGAACGGGTTCGAAGTGTCTAATCAAATTGGTAATCAAGCGCTGCAACCAGAGATCACCTCAGAGATCGAACTAGGGTTTGATATTAGATTTTTGAATAATCGTATAGGTGTTGATTTTACTTATTACGATAGATCAACTACAGATCAAATTTTGGCTGTGCCTGTTGCTGTATCGAGTGGATATACTTCGCAAGTTCAGAATTTGGGAGAAGTTTCTAATAAAGGGATTGAGTTGATGGTGAATTTGACACCTATCAAGACTTCTAATTTTACTTGGGATGTGAGTTACAACTTTACGAAAAACAAAAATGAAGTTGTGAAATTGAATGGTGATTTGGATAAGGTAGTCTTGAATTCTCTTTATGGGATAGAACTTATAGCAGAAGAAGGGAAGCCATTGGGTACTATCTTGGGTCATACAGAGAAAACTACGGATGATGGTAGAATTATTGTGAGTGAAAGCAATGGGATTCCTTTGGTTGCTGACGATAAAGTGGAATACGGAGACATTAATCCAGATTTCACGATGGGATTGAGTAACAGGTTCTCTTATAAGGGGCTTTCGATGAATATTCTTCTAGACTATAGAAAAGGGGGAATGATGTATTCATATACACAACGATTGACACAGTTTGTAGGGAATTCAGTTAATACTACTTATAACAGCAGGAGACCATTTATCGTTCCTAATTCTGTGATTGAACATGCCGATGGATCATACTCGGAAAACTATATTGCAGTAGATATGGCAGATATTAATAACTATTGGAACCAAACGTCAAACAACGCTCGAAGTAGAGATCATGTGATTGATCGTTCTTTCTTGAAGTTGAGAGAAGTTAGTATAGGTTATGATTTTCCTCAGACAGTGATTGGGAATACGTTCTTGAATTCACTTTCATTGAATGTGATCGGAAGAAACTTACTGTTGTTTACTCCAGAAGAGAATCAAATCGTGGATCCAGAATCTACTACTATGGGTAATGACCTACTCGGAGCATTTGGTGAGTTTGGAGTCGGTCCAACAACTAGAAGCTATGGAGTAAGCTTGAAAGCAACTTTCTAATTACTAAATATAGAAAAGATGAAAAAATATATAATTTATTTGTTAGTGATTGCTGTAGGTGTATTGCCTTCATGTGATGACTATTTGGATATTAATACTGACCCTAATAATGCTTCTGATGCACCAGCCAGCCTCGTATTTCCGGCAGCTACACTTTCGGTGATCAGTGTGATCGGTGGTGACTATGCAATATCTGGAAACATGTGGTCTCAGTATTGGACACAAAACAATTCTTCCAATCAGTACAAAAGTGTTGATGGGTTCAATTTGCAAAGTACTTTTCAGCAAGGTCGTTTTTCGGAGCTGTATTCTGGTGCTTTGAATGATTTGAAATATACTAAGAATAAGGCAAGCGAGTCTGAAGACTGGAATGTTTATTTGATGGCTACTTTGTTGGAAGCCTATACTTTTCAAGTGTTGGCTGATTTGTACGGAGAGATTCCATTTGATCAGGCGTTGGAAGGTGATGTAAGTAACTTCGCTCCTGAGTACATAAGTGGTGAGGCTGTGTATGATTCTCTAATTGTACGTATAGATAAAGCTTTGGCAAAGGATTTGGGTGCAGTTACTAGTACTGATCCTGGAGCTTCTGATTTGGTTTTTGGTGGAGATATGGACAATTGGGTGAAGTTTGCAAATACACTCAAGTTGAAAATATACATGAGGCAAACGGAGGCGAGAGCAACTGTTGCACAAACTGGTATTGACGCTTTGTATGCTAGTGGTGCCCAGTTTTTGGACGTGGATGCAGGGGTGTTCGATTTCAAAAATGAAGCCAATGCTAGTAACCCTTTATATGAGCAAGATAGGAGACAATTGAATACTCCAAACAATATTCGTGCGAGCCAAACTTTTGTCGATTACTTGACTAATAGTGGAGACCCAAGATTGGATGTATTGTTTGAAGTACCTGTTAACGGAGGTGCTGTTACAGGGATGAGACAAGGTGATTACGAGAGACCAACTACTGAATTGGATTCTGATGATATTTCTTTGGCTGTTATATCTGCAATAGATCCTGTGTTATTCTTTAGTGAGTCAGAATCCCTGTTTTTGCAGGCAGAAGCGGCTGCTAGGGGGTATGGTACAGGAATTGCTTCTGATTTGTACGATGAAGCAGTTCTGGCCGCATTTGATCGTTTGGGAGAGGATGGATTGTCATTTATCCAAACAGGTGGATTGTATGAGTATCCTGCAGGTACTATGGCCGAAAATATTGAGGCCATTATGATGCAAAAATGGGTTTCTCAAGCTAGAGTAAATGGATTGGAATCTTGGTTTGACCATCTCAGAACAGGGATACCTGTAGAAAATGATGATCCAAGTAGTACTACTGTTGCCGGTGAGTTGAATTACCCTGTAAATGGTGTAACTGCGGGTAGATACCCAAGACGTTTGTTGTACCCGGATAGTGAGGTGAGTAGAAACCCAAATACACCAGAGCAAAAGGATATTTTTACTCCTGTTTGGTGGGATAAATAAAAAATCGAGATATGAAAAAGATAAATTTAATTATAGCAGTATTCTTTGTCTCTATATTGAGTTCATGTGGAGATTTGGAAACGGAAGGCGTTTCAAGAGTTACTTATTTTCCTACGTTTGAAAGTGAAGGAAGTGACTTAGTTATTGTTGATCCTAGCGAGACTTATTCTGATGTTCCTGTAATGGCGACTGAAGATGGTGTGGAGCTGGAAGTGACTAGTGTAGTGAATGGCAGGTATTCAGGTTATAAGGGAGCTGATTTAGGTCCTAATGAAGATGAGTATGTTATTACATATACTGCGACCAATGGAGATGGATTTCCTGGATCTACGACACGAACTGTGACAAAAGTGACAACTGGTGATTTGGTTAATAGCATTTCAGGTTATTACTCTTGTTATACAGAACGGGACAATGACAGTAAGGAGAATTATAGTAATGTGCCGATTTTGATATGGGAAACTTCTCCAAATGTGTATGAGATATCATGTTTAGTTGGAGGTTTTTATGGTGATTCAGCGGCGAAGAATTACGGAGATGGATATCTCTGCAGAGGAGGTACTGTTACCGTAAACGATCTTGCTACCAATAGTTTCTCGTTTAGTACTGGTGAATTTCCTATTTGGGGTAATACGGGTGATATTCAATCAATGACTGTAGATCCAGCAACCAAAACAATTAAATTTCAGACATTAACAGATTTTGGAAGCAATTGGTACATGACTTTGGTCCAAATACAGCCAGATGAGCTTTAATTTGTTGGCAATTTTAAATTTGATGAAATGAAAAATATATTTAGAAATATTATACTTCCATTTATGTTCTTGGGACTTGTGTCTTCTTGTGATCAAGAGTCAGCAGATCCTGGGGCTACAGAAATGGAAGCTTTGGCTGGGGAATGGTATATTCAATATTATGTTGAAACACCTGCTGGTTCTGGTGAATTTGCAGACACTGGATATGGTTACTATAAGGTGATAACTTCAAATACGGCTGCAAATACGGCTACCGAAATGCTAGTTGATGATTTAGGATGGGGTATCACTTATAAGGTAGATGTGTCGGGTTTTGAATTTAGTGTTACGGATTCCCCTGATTTGGCTGGAAGTACAGATGCTGTGTCTATTAACAACGGGATTGTTATTCCTGATGGTGGTTTGTCCACATCGGGTGTGGTTACGGATAGTATCTCATTTGAGTTTGTTCAGCCAACGGCTACAGATAATGCTCTTTACAGAGCTTCTGGAGTTAGAAGGACTGGTTTCTTAGAGGACGAGCATTAATTTTTTAATAGAAAAGTAAAGATTAAAAGAGCTGATTTATCAGCTCTTTTTTTTATGATTACATGATGAAAATATTTTATTTTATTTTATTTCAGCTGTTGGCTGGAGCTGTATTGGCTCAGACACATCAGCGGAATGCTGTGGTGAGTGATCCTGTGATTGATGCTCAGTTTGGTGATTTACAACAAAAGAGAAAGTCTAAAGGAGAAACTGAAGGAACCTATTTCTTATGGGATGTGGACCCTCGTGGAGTAATGTATGGAGTCAATGGAGATACAACTTCTCAGGTAGTTTTTAACTATAATATCAATGGAGATTATTTTGAGATTGCAAACATGGATAAGAAGTGGGTTGTGAATGGGGAGCAGTTGATAGGTTTCCACGTGAGGGAGTTGAACGCTTTAACCTCATCATATTATGTTAGGCTTTCGGGTAGAGAAGATATTCCTGACGGCTTCTTTAAGGTGTTGTTCGCATCAAGTATGTATCAGTTGTTGGAGCATGTGATTGTGGATTTCTATCCAAGTAATTACAATGCCATTACAGATAGCGGTTATGAATATGATAGATATGTAAAATCTAATGTGTATTATTTGTTAGTAGAAGATGAACTATTAGAAGAATCTAAGTCTACAAAAAAAATAGTAAAGGCTATTAATGAAGTTGATAGCCGAGTAAAATCTCATGTTAAGAAGGAAGGGTTGGATGTAAACCGTTTGTCCTCTGTCGTGGAGGTGCTTTCTTTTGTGTCGAGTTGATTAGCTTTTGACTAGAAAACAAAAGAGGGCTCTCCATATCAATGAAGAGCCCTCTTTTGTTTTCTAGTTTAGGAGTCTTATGCTACCTTGAGTTTGTTGATTTTGGACTTTTCAAACTTCTCTTCTGCGTAAGCCTTAGTCACGACTAGCTTCTTACTTTTTTCATCAGAAGGCATCTCAAACATTGCATCATTGACGATCGATTCACAGATTGACCGAAGTCCGCGTGCACCTAGTTTATATTCCAGAGCCTTTCCTACAATGTAGTCTAGGGCATTCTTTTTGAATTCTATTTCAATTCCTTCCATCTCAAAGAGTTTGGTGTATTGCTTGACCAAAGCATTTTTCGGTTCAGTCAATATCTTTTTCAAAGCACTTTGATCTAATGGATTGAGATGGGTTAATACGGGAAGACGACCTATGAGTTCAGGGATCAATCCGAAGGATTTCAAATCGGGTGCTGTAATGTATTGTAGTAAGTTCTCTTGGCTGAGCTCTGTGAAATCATCTGATTTGCTGTGCGCACTGAATCCCAGTGGGCGTGTATTGAGTCGCGATCCAATGTTACGTGTGATGCCATCGAAAGCCCCGCCACAAATGAAAAGTATGTTTTCAGTGTTTACGGTGATCATTTTTTGATCTGGATGCTTTCTTCCACCTTGTGGTGGTACGTTGACAGACGTGCCTTCTAGGAGCTTTAGCAGTGCTTGCTGTACCCCTTCTCCGCTTACATCCCTAGTGATCGAGGGATTATCCGACTTGCGGGCGATTTTATCCAGCTCATCAATGTAAACGATACCTCGCTCGGCAGCTTCTACATCGTAGTCTGCAGATTGCAATAGCCGCGTGAGGATACTTTCTACATCTTCACCGACATATCCCGCCTCTGTAAGTACGGTTGCGTCTGCGATACAGAAGGGTACTTGTAGGATTTTGGCCAATGAGCGTGCCAAATAAGTTTTGCCAGTACCTGTCTCTCCTACCATGATGATGTTCGATTTCTCGATTGTGATATCATCATCTTTCTTGTCTTGCATCAAGCGCTTGTAGTGGTTGTATACCGCTACGGAGATGACCTTTTTTGCCTCGTCCTGGCCAATTACGAATTGGTCGAGGTGATCTTTCATCTCCTTGGGTTTGATCAAGTTGAAATTAGGAGAGGAAATGTCATTTTTGGTTTTCTGCTCTTCGGACAGAATTTGATTGGCTTGTGATATGCATTTGTCACAAATATGGGCATGAATGCCCGATATCATTAAATCCACATCTTTTTTATTTCTCCCGCAAAACGAACATGTTACCTGTGCCATTCCCTCTTCTTTTGTTTAAATATACTAATTATTTGCTCGAGTCTCTCACGAGTACTTCGTCGATCAAGCCGTATTTCTTCGCTTCATCTGCTCTCATCCAGTAGTCTCTATCCGAGTCGCGTTCGATCTCTTCATAGCTTTTGCCGCTATGCTTCGATAGAATGTTGTAAAGGTCTTCTTTGACCGATAGTGTTTGCTTCAATGAGATCTCCATGTCTGATGCTTGACCCTGCATACCAGACATGGGTTGGTGAATCATGATTCTGGCATGAGGTAGTGCAGCTCTTTTGTTGGCTGCTCCACCTGCTAGCAGTACCGCCCCCATAGAGGCCGCCAGACCTGTACAGATGGTGTTGATGTCTGGATTGACATAGTTCATCGTGTCATAGATTCCTAGACCAGCATATACTGACCCTCCTGGACTGTTGACATAGAGCAAGATGTCTTTTTTAGAGTCTACAGATTCCAAAAAGAGCAATTGTGCCGTGATAATGTTGGCGATGTTGTCATCTACTCCAGTACCTAGAAAGATAATTCTGTCCATGATGAGTCTCGAGAAAACATCGATTTCGGCAAATCTTGTAGGCCTTTCTTCGATGACCGAACGAGTCATGTTTTCGATATGACCAGTATATTGATCAAACGTATTTCCATTTATGTTTTGGCCTTTGACGGCAAAATCTCTAAACTCCTTTTTGTCCATTTTATGATTTTTTAATACAGATACAAAAAAACAAAAAAAGCCCTTATATCAAAGGACTTTTCTTTTAGACGATTCTTTTTGAACAAAAGTTTACGCTTTTTCTCTGTATTCTTCTACAGTGACATCTTTTGCCTTGATGGTGACTTTTTCTTTGATAAAAGAAACGATTTTGTCGTTGAACACGGATTCTTGAAGTTTCATGTAGTTGTTGCCATTTTCACCCTGTAGGTAGTTGGTGGTAAAGGCATCTATATTTGCTTCCATTTGCTCAGACATGCCCATTGAACCAAACTGCTGGCGAATCATAGCTTTAGCCGCTTCTACAATCTCTTCGTGTTCTACTTTGAGTTCATTGTCTTTTGCTATTTTGCTCTTGATCATAGACCATTTGAGGTCGTTGGTGTAGAGTGGGTACTCTTGTTCTATTTGCTCATCGGTGACATCTTTGTTAGATACTTTCAACCACCTTTTCAAGAAAGTGTCCGGCAATTCGATTTTGATGTTTTCGATGAAGGCATCTCGAATTTTCAAGTGTGTATACCCATCTGTTTCTTTGTTGTAGTTTTCAGTGATGGCTGATTTTACCTTTTCTACAAACTCCTCTTCTGATTTGACTGCATCTTTACCAAACACCTTGTCAAACATGTCTTGGTTCAATTCCGAGGGGATGACTCTGTTGATGTTCTTGATTTCGAACTTGATTTTACCAGATAGTTCTTTGTGGTCCCCGAGAAATTGAGCACGAATAGCTTCATCTTTGATCGATTTGCTTGGGTCAAACTCAATGATGTCTCCAGACTTCTTTCCGATGAATTTCTTTTGGTCTTTTTTCTCTACTTCTTTGAGCTCAAGAGTTGTGCCTGCGGGTTCTTCCACGCCTTCTACTTGGATGTACCCATACAATGCGTCTCCGTCTTCGGATGTCTCAGGGTTGGTAGTTTCTCCAAACTGATTTTTGAGATTGTCCAAAGTCTCAGTCATCAACTTGTCATCGATCTTGATCGAGTATGTGTCAACTTTGACTTTTTTGTCTACGGCTACTTCAAAATCAGGGGCCATTCCGATGCTGTACTCAAAATCGAACTCAGATCCGTTGTCCCAATCCAAAGCCTCCACTTTTTCTTGGTTAGGAAGTGGTTCGCCGAGCAATTGTATCTCGTTTTCTTTGATGTAATCCATGACCTGACGAGAGACCAAGTTGTTGATTTCGTCAACTAGAATGGATTTTCCGTACATTCTTTGGATTACAGACTTAGGAATCTTCCCTTTTCTAAAACCCTTTATGTCGGCCTTTTTGCTGTACTCTCTGATCTTTTCCTCAACATTCGGTTGATAATCAGCCTCCTTTAAATTAATTTTAATAAGGGCTTCTGTCTTTGAGATTTGATCTAATTGAATATCCAAAACTGTGTGCTTTATGTACTAGTTATCAAAATTAAAAAACCCTCTAGCCTGATTTTCAGGTAGAGGGTAAATTGTGTGCGGATGGAGGGACTCGAACCCCCATGCCTCGCGGCGCTAGATCCTAAGTCTAGTGCGTCTACCAATTTCGCCACATCCGCATGTGTTCGAAAAATTTGGAGGTGCAAAGCTAATGGGATAATTCAATTATTCAACATCAAACTGTAAAATATTTCAATCATTTTCACAATTGATTGTAAGCTCTAATTCTGATCTTTGTTGATCGGTTGTTTTGTAGGATTTTACTCAATGTATTCGAATGGGAGAGTTGGTGCTCGTAGATGAGGTAGAAGAGAAAAAGGAGATTTTAAGAAGGTATAGAAAGCTGCTCAGACGAGCAAAACCTTTTTTGAAGGATAATGACGCGAAGTTGATTCGCAAGGCGTTTTATACTGCAGCGGAGGCGCACAAAGATATGCGCCGCAAGACAGGCGAACCTTACATCTATCACCCGATAGAGGTCGCGTTTATATGCGTGTCAGAGATTGGGTTGGGGACGACTTCCATTATTTCTGCTTTACTACATGATGTTGTTGAAGATACGGATTGGTCACTCGCAGATATCGAGAGGGAGTTTGGGGTGAAAGTGATGCGTATCATCGATGGCCTGACCAAAATTTCGGGAGTACCTGGAGAGAGTATGTCCGAGCAGGCAGAGAATTTTAGAAAGATGCTGCTCACCTTGTCTAAAGATACACGTGTGATCCTCATCAAGTTGGCAGATCGTTTGCACAATATGCGCACACTCGAGAGTATGCCTCGCCACAAACAACTCAAGATTGCCTCGGAGACGTTTTATCTCTATGCGCCTTTGGCACATCGCTTGGGATTGTATGCGATCAAAACGGAACTGGAGGATCTATCGATGAAGTACCGAGAAGCAGACGAATACAATTTTATCGCAAAGAAAATCCACGACACCAAAGATCAGCGAAACCGTTTTATTCGCAGCTTTATACGCCCGATCCAAAAATCGATCAACGAACAGGGGTACAAAGTAGAGATTAAGGGTCGTCCTAAATCGATTTTTTCGATAGCTACCAAAATGAAAAAGCAGAACATACCCTTCGAGGAGGTGTATGATCTGTTTGCGATTCGGATCATTGTGGATGTGGAAGAAGAAAATGAAAAGGCAGCCTGCTGGCATCTTTATTCTATAGTGACAGACTACTATACTCCGAATCCAGATCGTCTGAGAGACTGGATCAGCATCCCCAAAGGCAACGGGTACGAGTCCCTTCATACGACGGTGATGACTAATAAAGGACAATGGGTAGAAGTACAGATCAGGGCACGACGGATGGATGATATAGCAGAAAAGGGCTATGCCGCTCACTGGAAATACAAGGATGGTACTGCCAAAGGGTCCGAATCGTCTCTCGATCAATGGATTGCTAAGGTGAGAGAGTCTTTGGAACAGAACGACATATCGGCGATTGAATTTGTCGATGATTTCCGGTCCAACCTGTTTCAAGAAGAGGTGTACGCTTTTACCCCCAAGGGGAAATTGATAACCTTGCCAACAGGAGCATGTGCTCTAGATTTTGCGTTTGATATTCATACTGAAGTAGGAGGATGTTGTATCGGAGCGAAAATCAACAAGAAGTTGGTTTCGCTCAACACGGAAATTAGAAATGGAGATCAAGTCGAGATATTGACTTCATCCAAGCAGCACCCAAATGAAGGCTGGCTCAAGTATGTCGTGACTTCCAAGGCGATATCCAGTATCAAGGATTATCTCAAGGAAGAAAAAAAGAAAGCGGCGTTTGAAGGAAAGGAGATTGTGATGCGCAAGCTCAAGCAAATCAAGCTTGAACTCAACAATGATACAATCAATCGAATGATTGCGTATTTTGGTGCAGAGTCACCGCTAGACTTCTTTTATGATGTAGCCAAAGGGAAGATTGATCCCAAGCACATCAAAAAGATCAGTGAGGTGAAAGACCTGAAGAAGCCAGGCAGGAAGCATGAAGAGTCACAAGAGATTGCCAAAGCGACCAAAAAGGCTAAGGAGGCGAATAGCAACCTGTTGATTATCGGGGACAACATGAATAATATGGTGGATTACAAATTCGCTAACTGTTGCAAACCAATTCCTGGCGATGACGTTTTTGGTTTTGTGACCGTCAGTGATGGGATCAAGATTCACCGTACGACTTGTCCAAATGCGACCGAGCTCATGTCCAACTATGGCTATCGGATCATCAAGGCCAAGTGGACTTCTCAGCAGGAGATTGCATTTTTGGCTGGGCTCAAAGTCATCGGAACCGACCGAATGGGTATGATCAATGACATTACCCAAATTATTTCTAACGATTTGAAAGTCAATATGCGGTCGATGAGTATCGATACTGATAATGGCATTTTTGAGGGGAATATGAAGGTTTATGTAGATGATACTTCTCACTTGGAGAAGATGATTCACAAGCTCGAAAGCATAGACGGGATAGAGAGAGTCTACCGCTTTGATTTATTTGAAGAATAATATCTATAAAAAACTATATTTGCACGCGAGAAGTCAAAAACCATTGATAATATAAAAAAAATTGAGCCAAACAGAAGGACATAGTACTGTAACGACCAAAATCTACGAGGAGGTTAAGAACATCTTTACGAAATTTTTGGAAAATAAGTCTTTGCGTAAGACACCTGAGCGATATGCTATCCTAGAGGAAATTTATAGCAAGACGGGGCATTTTGATGTGGAAACCCTCTACATCAGCATGAAAAACAAAAATTACCGTGTGAGTAGGGCGACAGTATATAACTCCCTCGATCTCTTGGTAGAGTGCGATCTCGTCACCAAGCATCAGTTTGGACAGAATCTCGCTCAATACGAGAAATCCTATGGGTTCAAGCAGCACGACCACATATTGATGGAAGGTAGTGGAGAGGTTTTGGAATTTTGTGATCCCAGAATTCAGAACATCAAACGAACCCTCGAAGAAATGTTTGACATTGATATCACGCATCATTCCTTGTATTTCTTCGCAAAGAATAAAAAAGACAAGAATTAATAATCCCGTAGAAATGACTTTTAATTTCAATCAAGAGAATGATGTGATGATCATTCAGTTTGAAGGTGATCTGATTGGCGAAGAAAATGGCCCAGAGATCATCGGGAATGTCAACGACACATTAAACAACAACATCGTCAAATGCGCTGTTGATATCTCAGAAGTGAGATATATCAACAGCAGTGGTATTGGCGTACTGATTACTATCCTGACCAAGTTTAGAAACAAGGGAGGAGAAGTGATACTCATTAACCCTTCGGATCACGTAAAAAAACTATTGGTCATCACTAAACTGAATGCAATATTCACGATAGTGGAAGACCTAGATCAAGCAAAAAAGGAACTGAATAAATAATAAGCGCATGTCTGTAGATGTATTGCTAGGGCTCCAATGGGGCGATGAAGGAAAAGGGAAAATCGTCGATTATTTGACACCTAATTATAATGTGATTGCGAGATTTCAAGGAGGGCCGAATGCTGGTCACACTTTGAAATTTGGAAATACTAAACACGTCTTGCATCAAATCCCATCTGGGATATTTCACAAGGGAGCGGTCAATATCATCGGAAATGGTGTGGTATTGGATCCTGCTATTTTTCAAAAGGAGATTTTGGCTCTCGAAAAATTCGAGAACTACGATGCGAGTAAGCTCAAAATTTCGAAAAAGGCTCAGTTGATTCTGCCGACACATAGAATCCTAGATGCGGCCTATGAGAACGCCAAAGGAGATAAAAAGATCGGCTCGACACTGAAAGGTATCGGACCGACATATGAAGACAAAATATCAAGAAATGGACTCAGAGCGGGAGATACGCTCGGGGCAGATTTCATGAGCAAGTACGAAGCATCAAAGAAGCGTCATTTGGAGATTTTGAGTCACTATGACTTTGAATTTGATTTGACAGAGCTGGAAGAGGCGTTTTTGAAGGGGGTAGAGTTCATCAAAACTTTTGACTTGATCGATAGTGAGTATGTCCTCAATGCACATCTCACCTCTGGGGACAAAGTACTGGCAGAAGGAGCCCAAGGATCTTTGTTGGATATCGACTTTGGAAGTTATCCATTTGTGACCAGTTCGAATACGACTACAGCAGCAGCTTGTACAGGTTTGGGAGTGGCAGTCAACAAGATCGGCGAGGTGTTTGGTGTGTTCAAAGCATATTGTACACGTGTAGGTAGTGGACCTTTCCCTACTGAGTTGCATGATGAGACTGGAGAGAAAATCAGAGCCAATGGAGGTGAATTTGGTGCGACAACTGGTCGTCCGAGAAGATGTGGGTGGTTGGATCTCCCTGCGTTGAAGTATGCGGTGATGGTCAATGGCGCGACCAGATTGTACATGATGAAGGCAGACGTCTTGTCTGGTTTCGAAGAGATTAAGGTGTGTACGCACTATAGAGGGAAGGATGGTGTTTTGACAGATCAGATGCCGTTTGATTTGGCTGATGAAAGTTTCG
Organism: Reichenbachiella sp. 5M10; assembly: GCF_002742335.1. Classification (NCBI taxonomy): domain Bacteria; kingdom Pseudomonadati; phylum Bacteroidota; class Cytophagia; order Cytophagales; family Reichenbachiellaceae; genus Reichenbachiella; species Reichenbachiella sp. 5M10. The sequence goes on from NZ_MDGR01000007.1 coordinate 520,907, forward strand.
AGCCTGTGTACGAGACGGTAAAGGGCTGGACCGAGGACTTGACAGCTATCTCTACTTACGAGGGATTGCCTGCTAGTTTGAAGCAATATGTCGAGTATATCGAGAAAGCAATTGGTTTACCTATTGACATTGTATCCGTAGGGCCGGACAGAGACCAGACCCTGCTGAAATAAGTATAATTAAAGAAAATGAAAAGCCCCTTGACTGTCACAGTCAAGGGGCTTTTCATTTAAAGAGAAGACTGTTTCATACATTTCTGTTGTCTGTCATATCAAGCAGCCTTGGTCGAAAGATTTTTGTCGTAGGCGACAGTGTTCCCGTTGACGGGGAGTTCTCGCGTGAGCCAACCGCGTTTGCCTGCGGTAGCGATCGCGTAGGGAGTAATCCAGAATAACCCAAAGGTGTATAGAATACTGTACGAGTAGGCCCAAATGGACTCGGATAGCTTGTAACGAACCGCATAGAAGAACACCGAAAAACTCGAGAAGAGGAGTATACTGAAGAGTGTAGAACTTACAAACAGTAAGGGTTGTGTCGCGATGAATACGAACATTAACAATGTAAAGGGATAGGCCATCAATACTTTGAGCCACTGGTTTACGAACAGTAGTCGGGCACCTAGTTTGGAACCTTCTCTAAATGGTGTGAATACAAATTTGGACATCATGATGTTTTCACGGACATTGCTGCGTTCCCATCGGATATACATTTTGTATAGACTCGTATAGTTTTCGGGTACGTTGGTGAGTACGACGGCATTTCGTTGAAACATGACATGATAGCCTTGTTTGAGTATCATGTTGGTCATGGCCCGATCTTCTCCAATGTCTGAGGGCTGTCCCATGAAGGTCTGATTGATCCACTCAGGGAGGCAGGTCATGACGGCTTCTCTTCGGTAGGCTGCTAGTGCACCTGGGGTGCATAGCACGGATTCTAGTTGACCTTGAGCAGAACGAATAAACTCGAAACTCAATACAAAGCTCACATTGAGCATGCGTGGGATGATTGCTTTTTGGTTATTTAGTACTTGGACATTGCCTGCAACAGCTCCACATTTTTCATGCGTCACAAAGGGGCTCACAAGATTGCGTAGTGTGTCGGGCTTGACTATCGAATCACTGTCAATGGTGACGAAAACATCCCCTGTTCCGAGGTTGAATCCACGGTAAAGTGCGTGGCGTTTGCCTTTGTTTTTGGGCTGTTGGTAGATGGCTAGGCGGTCACCGAGTTGGGATTTGGCTTTTTTCATCCAGTGCCATGTATCGTCTTTGCTTCCGTCATCTATGGCGATCAGTTGGATTTTATCTTCTGGGTAGAGACTGGCAGCTATACTGATCAAAGTCTCCCATACCAGTTTGCCTTCGTTGTATGCGGGCACGATCACTGTGCAGCTCGGTAACTCATCGTCGGAGACCGAGGTTACGGGTTTGTATTGCCAGTACAAGAATAAGTTGTAGAGAAAGAATCCTCCCTTGAAGAGAAAGAGGGAGAGACTGATGGTGATGAAGATGAGCCCTCCAGTCGAATTGAGCCTTTCGAAGTGTAATTGCTCGAACTGTGGCTGCAGAATGTAAAATGTGTATGTGGCGCCAGCGAGTAGAAGAAATGTAGCCAATAGCACCAGAGGTACTTTTGGGTTTTGTTTTGCTTTTCGAATTACATTTTTCGGTTTTTTGGAGCGAGAGAAAAAGGCGTTTTGTAAGGATTGATGGTAGGTGGGGCGGAGGAATCCAAACAAACCCTGTTTTTGTTTTGAGTTTTTGGAGGAATTACCTGATCGCTTGATGGTGTTTCTCTCTTGCTTCAGCTTGATAGTATTCATAGTTATATCTTGATCGAGTACATAGTTGTATTCTCCTCCCAGATCACCGAACTCGAGCAGTGCATAGGATGAGAGTGAGTTTAGACAAAGCGTAGGTTGACAAGGAATATGCCATACTGGAATAGGTCAAAATGAGACGATTGGGAAGGGCTAGCTGTGATAGTATAGGGGCAAAGTGTGGATATTTTCCCCATCGATGGGGAGTGTGCCCCAACTTGGGGAGTGTAGGTTCTCTTGCCGAATAGGTACAAAAAAACCTTGGCTGCATGACCAAGGTTTTTGTGATTATGAATGAAAAACTAAATTCGAGGGAATATGCCCAAACGCTGCACGTGTGCGGAGCACTTGAGAGGTAAGAAGAAGTAGAGAAGTAGTCCTGCTTTTGGTTGTTAAAATCAAAAAACGAACACTAACATTCTCGTACTTCTAAGTCGTTTGCTTACTCCAGGATGAAGTTTATTTTTTGGTCTGCGACCGAAACACTAAACTCTCCAGCTTCTACTGTTTTTTCGCTCGAAGCATTGATGAATTCTAGATCTGTCGAATCGAGCGTGAACGAGATCGTTTTGGTTTCACCTGCTTTGAACTCTTCTTTGGCGAATTTCTTGAGTTTTTTGTAACTCGGTGTGACAGATGCATAAAGGTCAGAAACGAAAAGATCTACAGCCAATTTGCCATCTCGATCACTGGTGTTGGTGATGTCTATGCTGACTTTGATCTGATCATTGAGGCTGTATTTGGTCTTGTCAAGCTGGAGATTTCCGTACTCGAAGGTCGAGTAGCTGAGTCCGTATCCAAACTCCCACTGAGGGTTGTAGCCACCTCCGCCGTACGAATCTGGCACCAACTCTGTTACTTCTTCGGTTGATTTGCGATCATATAGGACTACATCTCCAGAGTATCTCGGGTAGGAGAAAGGCAATCTACCACTTGGGTTGACCTCACCGTATAGAATCTCTACAGTTGCAAGGGCTCCTTGGCTAGCTGGACGGTAGAGGTTGACGATGGCTTCTGCTCCGTCAGCGATTTTGGAAATGACCCTTGGACGACCTTGCGCGAGCAAGAGAACCACCGGTTTGCCTGTAGCATAGGCTGCTTGGACGAGTTCGATTTGATTGTCCTCTAAGTTGAGGTCATGGATGCCTCCGGGTGATTCGGCGTATGATTTTTCTCCGATAGCGAGCACGATGACATTGGCTTTGGCGGCATTCTTTTTAAGAAATGAGACACTCGTATTGGCCGGGTCTTCAAAATTATTGGTGCTGTTGGAGATGACATTGCCTGTTCCGATTTTTGCTTCAAAGGCATCTTTGAGAGTCATCGAGCCTTCAGGGAATTGGCTCTCGTCCTGACCTTGCCAAGTGTAGGACCATGAGCCATGGAGAGAACCGAGGTTGTTGGCTGCTGGTCCCATCAAGAGTACCTTGGTATCTGGGCTGAAAGGAAGCGTCTGCTTTTCGTTTTTCAATAGGGTGATGGATTCCCTTGCAGCATGGAGAGCGACTGTTTTGTAGGCCTCCAATCCAAAGTTGGCTAGGGCTTCTTGCTCAGGGTAGGCATTGTCAAACAGACCGAGGTCTGCTTTCAATTTCAATATTCTGTATACCGCCTCGTCTATACGGGCCATAGGTACTTGGCCTTCGTTGACCAATTCGACGAGATAGTCGAAAAAGGAATAGTCAACAGGTACCATACTCATGTCTATACCCGCATTGATGGCTATTTTGACCGCTTCTTTGGGTGTCGCAGCGACACGGTGTCTGCTGTGCAGACGAATGATGTCTTCCCAATCGGTGACTGCCAGCCCTTCAAACCCTAGTTCACCACGTAGGATGTCTGTCAAGTAATATTTGCTGGCATGTACAGGGATCCCATTGATTTCGCCTGAGTTGATCATCACAGTGGAGGTCCCGCTGTTGACGGCATGCTCAAACGGAGGTAGAAAAATCTCGCGCATTTGTACATCTGGGATGTATGCGGGTGTACGATCTTTTCCACTCAAAGGGACGGAGTAGCCCAAGTAGTGCTTCATACAGGATGCTACACCAGTGATTTGGTCTAGACCATCTTCTTCGTATCCTTTGATGGCTTCACTACCCATGACAGAGGATAGTACTGTTGCTTCGCCAAACATCTCCTCGAATCGAGACCATAGGGGTTGACGTGCGAGTCCCAAGGCTGGGTCGAAATTCCAACGGATGCCTGATGCACGAGTCTCTTTGGCAGTAATCTTCGCCGCTTGCTTGACCAATGCTGGATTACGTGTAGCCCCCATGCCGATGTTGTGAGGAAACAGTGTCGAGCCTTGTGTATAGGTCGTACCGTGGATTGCATCGATTCCATAGAGCACGGGGATTTTCAATTCTGTTTCTTTGGTAGCGATATCTTGAATGGTCGTCAGCAATTGGTGCCACTCTTCGATGCTCAATGGTGTCCCATTGACATTGAGGATAGAACCTACTTTTTTGTTGACGATGGCATTTTTGAGTTCGTCGAGATCCAATTGGTTGTTGGGCATGAACATACTCAGGGTGACCTGAGTCATCTGCCCCACCTTGTCTTCGACAGACATTTGCTCCATGAGAGCGGTGATTTCAGGGTCTTTATTCATGGGAGATTTAGTTTCTGTAGAGGGTTCGCATGCGCTCAGTCCGAAACCTAGCATTGCCGCGAGAGCTACTTTCTCGACATATTTTTTTGTATATTCTAACATGATGTGCAAGTTGTACTGTGTATTATTTATCAAAGCAAAGATGTCCTGCCCTCTAGCACGAGTAGAGCGGTATATATACCAAACTGCATAGGTAATTTGTGCAGGGCTATCTACTTACGGATATAAATGGAAATATTTACGGTAAAAAATGTCTTATGAGGGTATTGATGCTTGCATGTGTTGTGTGTCTGGGGATGTTGCAGTTGGCAAGGGGACAGAGAGTTGTGACAGACTATCAATTCGTATCTCCTGTTGTTGAATTGTCTCAAAATACCGTCACTTCCATCATACAAGATCACAATGGATTCTTGTGGTTGGGTACCCGTAGTGGACTCAACCAGTATGATGGGATCAATGTGAGGACGTTTATGTACGAGGAGGAAGATTCGCTCTCACTTTGCAACAATTATGTGCGTGCACTGGCATTGACTAGAGACAACAAGATTCTGGTAGGGACATTGGCTGGGGGGTATTGTGTTTATGATGAGGAGACAGAGACTTTTACTAAACTGCCTGCTTTGAAGCATCCGGATGAATTGGAGTTTGCGACAATTGCGGCCTTTTATGAAGATGAGATAGGTAATATATGGATGGGGACCGAGCGCAATGGGCTATTCATGTGGAACAAGGAGGAGCAGACTTTTCATCAATACAGACGAAACGAGAATGATGCATGGGGGATCACATCCAACCGAGTGACAGCTGTCGTAGGAGATGGACGGGGCAATATATGGGTGTCAACTTGGGGTGGGGGGCTGAATTTATATGATAGCAATACCAAGCGTTTCATCCCTTTTGTCAAAGGGGAGACCGTCACCAGCCCGAGCTCGAATATCATCCGATGTATGAGTGTGAGAAACGGAGACCTATGGCTGGGATTGGATCGTGGGGTGGACAAGGTCTCTTATGACAACAAGGGGAAGTATCGATTTGAGCATCTTGATGTCAAGAGTGACAATGGAGAGGAGCCTTTTGTCTTGACTCTCCTGATTGACAGTCAGCAGCGTCTATGGGTCGGCAGTGAGAATCATGGCGTCTGTGTGATGGACTTGGAGACGAAGGACAGACAGTGGTATGCGAGTAACTCTCGTCATCGCTATGGAATCCAAAACAATTCGATTTGGTCCTTGTGGGAGGATACCAAGGGAGTCGTATGGATTGGCACTTTTAATAGAGGGTTGTACAAATTGGATCAAGACAATTGGAAATTCCCTGTATATAAACACAATCCCTACGATCCTCATTCGCTCTCTCAGAGTGCCGTGAGTTCGTTTTGTGAGGACGAAGAAGGCAATGTCTATGTGGCTACTGATGGCAGTGGTTTAGATTATTGGGATGTCAAGGAGGACCGATTTAGGCATTATGACAAAGAAAATAATCCAGGTATGGTCGATGAGGTACTTAGCGTCATCATGGATCGCAACGACAATGTGTGGATGGGAACCTGGCAGGGGGGGGCATGGATTAAGCGCAAAGGAGACAATCGCTTTCGTGCGTTTCCTCTCAAGCATGATTTTGATCTCCAGGGAGACAAAGAAAATATCTTTGCCATTAAAGAGGATAGACAAGGTCGTATTTGGTTTTCAGTGTTTCGAGGTGGCTTGCTCATGTATGATCCAGCGAGTGGTAGCTACCAGTCGTATTCTCACGACGAACGAAACCCTGCCAGCATCAGTTCCAACTTGGTCAGGCACTTGTATCAAGATAATAAAGGGAGGTATTGGGTAGGGACCGAGGGGGCTGGACTCAATTTGCTGGAGGATCCAAATCTAGGAGGTTTTAGTTGTTTTAAGTATGATAGTGAAGACAGTACCTCACTGAGTGACAATGCCGTCCAATGTGTCCTAGAGGATGTGCAGCATAAGGTCTGGGTTGGTACTTCTCGAGGGTTAAACTCCTACGACGAAGAGACCGGTAACTTTCGTCGATTTGGAATCAAAGAGGGCTTTGCTGATGAGGTGATCCACTCGATGGAAATCGATGAGGAAGGTGTATTTTGGTTAAGTACCAACAAGGGAATTATTCGTTTTGACCCCCGTACGCTTCAAGTACGTAATTTCGATCTCAACGATGGCTTGCAAGCCATGGAGTTTTTCAAGCACTCGAGTTATCGCTTGTCCAATGGTGATTTGCTTTTCGGAGGGGTAGAGGGGTTCAATGTCATTGACCCAAGTCAAATCTCCGATGAGTTCGAAAAGCCACAGGTGTATTTGGTGGATTTCAAACTTTCTAATATCTCTATCAAAAAGCATCAAGAAGTAAAGCTGCAAGGGGATTTGATGCATTCGCCAGAGGTCGAACTGAAGTATGATCAAAACGATTTTAGTCTTGAGTTTTCCCAAATCAATTTTAGCCAAACTCAAAAAAACCAATATGCTTATCGGCTAAAAAACTATGACCAAGGGTGGCAAGAAGCAGGGAACCGTCGAGAGGCCTATTACACCAATGTGCCACCTGGAGCGTATGTTTTTGAAGTGAAGGGTACAGACAATGGAGGTACATGGAGTGACAAACAGGCTTCCATGCGGATCGTGATTCATTCTCCTTGGTATGCCAGCACCTGGGCATACATACTGTATGCATTGTTGGTGTTGGGGCTGGTGGTGTGGGTGTTTCAGGCCATGCTCAATCGAGAGAGGTTGCAAGCCAAACTCATGTTGGAGCATATGGAGTTGTCCAAAATGCAGGAATTGGATCAAATGAAATCGAGTTTTTTTGCCAATATATCACATGAGTTTCGCTCGCCGCTGACCTTGATCTTGGGCCCACTCAAGGCCATGATGGAGAAGCGGGACTTTACCAGTAGTAGCGATCAGATAGCCATGATGCTGCGTAGTGCTGAGAATCTACTCAACCTCATCAATCAGCTCTTGGAACTCTCCAAGTTGGAGTCGGGTAAGATGCGCCTAGAATTGGTGACAACAGACGTGGTGACATTTCTCAAACCCATACTGCACTCATTTAGTTCGTTGGCCAATCGAAACAATATGGCCTACGTGCTGCATATGCCAGAGTACCCTGTGGAACTGTCGTTTGACCGAGACAAACTAGAAAAAATAGTAGTCAACTTGCTGTCCAATGCCTTCAAGTATATCAATGATTTTGGTAGGGTAGAAGTGATTCTTCATGACCGGCACGATCATATCGTGATAGAAGTCAAGGATGACGGGATAGGAATCCCAGAGGAGGAACAAGACTTTATATTCAATAGGTACTACCGTGTACGAGACAATAAGAAGAAGAAAAGCAAAGGGACGGGGATAGGTCTTTCGTTGACCAAGGAGCTGGTAGAGTTGCATCATGGGCACATAGAGTTTCGCAGCAGCGAAAACGAAGGAACGAGTTTTGAGGTACACCTCTTCAAAGGGAAGGCGCAGTTTGATGCAGAGGATTTTGATGACCTGGAGGATGTGACTGTTGTGCAAAATAGAGAGAATCAAGGCAGATACGAAGCAGAAGAACCTGTGATACAGGCGGGGACGTTTGGTGAAGTTGAAGAAGAAAATAAAAAGCTACCGCTGGTACTGATCGTCGAAGACAATTCAGATATTCTCCAATACATCAAGAGTATTCTGGATTCAGAATATCGTGTGATAGAGGCCGAAGATGGCTTGCAAGGTGTAGAGCGTGCCAAAGAGCAAATTCCGGACTTGATTATTTCCGACATCATGATGCCTGGCAAGGATGGGATAGAACTGTGCAAGGACATTAAATCAGATGAAAAAACCAGTCATATCCCAGTGATTTTGCTGACGGCAAAGGCTTCCAATGAGAGTGCAGTAGATGGCTTTGAGCAAGGAGCCGATTACTACATTACCAAGCCCTTCAACCCAAAGCTCTTAAGCCTAAGGGTACGCAATGCCCTCAGTACACGAGACCATATCCGAGGGCAGCTACTCCACAAGAATACCTTCAATATCGAACCAACCAATATCAAGGTCACTTCTCGGGACGAAGAATTTATCGCCAAGGCAGTTTCGATCGTTGAAGAAAACATGTCCAATTCGGATTTTTACATTGATGATTTGAGTCGCGAGCTGGGTATGAGTCGTATGCAACTCTACCGTAAACTCAAAGGGCTCATCGGCCAGTCAGCCAATGAGTTTATCCGATCGATGCGCCTCAAGCGTGCCGAACAACTCATCCGTCAAGATGCCATGAATATCTCTGAGATTACCTATCAGGTGGGGTTCAATGATTTGCAGTATTTTAGAGACTGTTTCAAAAAACAATACGGAGTGACTCCCTCCGAATATGCACGTGAGATGACGGAGAAAATCTCATAAAACCCTGTTTGTGATCAATGAATGGGGGTATGATATGATAGCCTCCTGTAAAAGAAACAATACCCGATTGCAGTTTCTGTGAGGATTGCTGATTATTGGGATAGGATTACTAAACATAAATTACTATTACTAAATTATTACGTATGATTAGACTTAGACTATTGGACATTGAGCCGAGGAGCTTAATGAAAATGTCCTTGATGCTGATGCTGTTGCTGAGTTTTGGCGCGCATGCACAGGATGTTGTGGTGAAGGGGACGGTTACCTCTGAGATGGGAGAGACCTTGCCAGGAGTGAGTGTACTGCTCCAAGGTACTTCTACAGGTACGGTCACTGACCTAGACGGAAACTATTCGCTCAAGGTTTCTTCGGGTGAGCAAGTACTGGTTTACTCCTTTATAGGAATGCAGAAACAGGAGATCTCAGTAGGAGGTCGCACAGTGATCGATGTGATCATGCTGGATGATGTCACTGCTCTAGAGGAGGTAGTGGTAGTCGGATATGGCACCAAGAAGAAAGCTCTAGTAACGGGGGCTAATTTGAGACAAACGGGGGAGGATATCGAGGCGCTCAATACTGGGACAGCCATGGAAGCACTCCAGGGAATCACGCCCGGGGTCAGTATCGCGAGAAACAACGGGTCTCCTGGAGCAGGTACCAAAGTGACGATTCGTGGATTGGGAACCAACGGCAACTCAAACCCACTCTATGTGGTGGATGGTGTGCCAGTGGTAGATATCAATTACCTCAACCCCTCGGATATCGAATCCATCGATGTACTCAAGGACGCAGCGTCTGCTGCAATCTACGGATCTCGTGGAGCCAATGGCGTGGTTTTGGTCACGACTCGCAAAGGACAAAAAGGAGCCAAGCCACAAGTGAGTTACAATGGGTACTATGGGGTGCAAAATATCTACAAAAAACTACCTGCACTCAACGCACAAGAGTACATGTATATCATGGATGAAGGGCGAACCAATGATGGCTTGGCACCTACGGATTGGGAAGCAACCTTACAAAACAATGCTTGGTTGGAAAACAACTATCCAGGGTCAGGGACTCAACTCGGACAAGATGTATGGTCAAGGCTACAAGCAGGATGGGAAGGGACCGACTGGGTGGACGAAATCACTCAAAAAGACGCACCGATCCAAAACCATTCCATCAATATCACAGGAGCCGGGGAAAGCATGATATACTCCGTCGGTTTTTCGTATTTTGATCAAGAGGGATTGATCGGTGGAGACTTGACAGATGCGGGCTACAAGAGGTTGACGGGCCGTCTCAATACGGAGTTTAGGTTGTTTGAAGTGAATGACCGAGTAATACTGAAGATCGGAGAGAATTTAACTTATTCGAATACACAGAATCGAAGTGTTGCTACAGGCAATATTTATTGGAATGATTTGCATGATGCTTTGGTGATGAATCCGTTGACACCAGCATACTGGAATGGTTCGCCCAACGAATTTGGCTTTACCCCGACGATAGAGGGGATCGCCAATGACCAGACCAATCCGGTAGCCACATTGTTTTATAGACACAACTACCAGTACGGCAAAGGAAACAGCATCGTGGGTAATGTGTATGCGGAATTGGAGCCTATCAAAAAATTGAGGATACGCTCTTCGTTTGGGTTGAATTCTTGGTTTGGCAACAGCCGATCCTGGAGCCCAACCTATGCTCTGTCGACCCTGTATCAGAACCAAACGGATGGAGCGCAGCAAGATATGTATCAGGGAGTTACTTTTACCTGGACGACAACTGCTACTTACGAGCGTGATTTTGGAGCACACAATGTGCAACTCATGGTCGGGACCGAGCAGATCCGCAACGATATACTCAATGCCAATGTGGGAGGTAGTAAAGCGAATACGACATTTCAAGACCCAGATTACGCTTATCTAGACAATGTCAATAAACAAGATTTGACAGGGATTGACACGTGGGGTAAGGATTGGGCTGCCAATGGCGGTGGACTGTTGTCCTACATGGGGCGTTTGTCATACAATTACAACGAGAAATATCTCGTGGATTTTACCCTTCGTCGTGACGGTTCTTCCAATTTCTTGGGAGACAAGAAGTACGGAACTTTTCCTTCTGTAGCCGCTGGATGGAATTTCACAGAAGAAGATTTCATGTCAGGATTGACCTTCCTAGATCAAGGTAAATTGCGAGCGAGTTGGGGACAAAACGGAAACCAAAATGTAGACGCCTTTTTGTACCAAACCAACATAATATTCTTAGATCCAGGGTATTATTTTGGTCCCAATAAGCCTGTCAGTACACAAACTGCTATTCCAGAAAATGTCCCGAATCCTGATGTGGGATGGGAGACTTCCGAACAGATTGACATAGGCTTGGATGCGTATTTTCTAAATTCTCGTTTGTCATTGACCGTGGATTGGTACCAAAAAATGACCAAGGATTGGTTGTTGAGAGCTGCGGTGCAAGGTACAGCAGGAGCGGATGCTCCGATCATCAATGGCGGAGATGTCAAAAACTCTGGTGTCGAAATCCTCATTGGGTGGCAAGACGATATTGGTGATTTCAAATATGGAGTGACGATGAGTGGTGCTACCTTGAAAAACGAGGTGACCAAGATCAACAATGCCGAAGGGATCATTCAGGGTGAACCTAATGTGTTGTCTCAGGGGACTGCTTATGTGTCACGTATCGAAGAAGGCAAGCCGATGGGCTTCTTTTACGGCTATGAGACGGACGGGATTTTACAAAACCAGCAGGAAGTCAACGACTACAAAGGGCCTACTGATGCGCCGTATTTTGCAGATCAACGTCCAGGTGACGTTCGTTTTGTGGATCAAAACAACGATGGGGTCATTGACGAAAACGACAAAATCATGTTGGGCGATCCAATCCCTGATTTTGAGTTGGGACTTCAGCTGAACGCCGAGTTCAAAGGAGTATATGCCAACATGACCTTGACAGGTAAATTTGGCCAGCAAGTGATGCAGTCGTATCGTTCGTTTGCAGATCGATTTGATCAGAACTATACAACCGAAATCTTCGGTAGATGGCATGGAGAAGGGACTTCCGATCGATTGCCTCGATTGAGCTCTTCGTCACATCGCAACACCAACTTTATTTCGGATATCTACATGCACGATGCGGACTATGTCCGAATCAACAACCTCACGATTGGGTACAACTTTGCCCATATGATTCAAAATGCAAATTGGATCAACGGAGCGAAGGTTTATGTAGCAGTCAACAACCTCTATACTTTTACCGAATACTCTGGGATGGATCCCGAGGTTTCGTTTAGTGGTGTAGGTGGAGAAGACGATCCTACCCTATGGGCATCAGGGATCGATTTAGGACTATACCCTTTGCCACGCACTGTGATGCTGGGTGTAAATCTCACTTTCTAAAAGCTTGAATTATGAAGATTATAAATAGAATACAATATATAATAGCGGTAGTCATGCTACTGGTACTGGCGGGTTGTGATGATTCTTTTCTTGAGGCCGAAAACCGATATGGATTGAATACAGATACGTATTACAAAACGCCAGATGATATGGATGCGGCTGTGTCTGGTATATACAATGCTTTGTATGTCAATGGAGTACATAGTGATGAGCATTTGGCAGCCAATCTGCTCTCGGATCTCATGCTCGGTGGAGGTGGTCCAGACGACAAGAGTGCCAAGAATGTGGATAGTTTTCAGGATCCCAACGAGGATACGTACAAAGACCTATGGGTCGAGACCTACAAGGGGATTTTTAGAGCCAACAACATCATAGAAGGCATGGAGGTAGCCGATTTTGCACCGTACTTTGATACGGATCAGGAAGCTTTGGATTACAAAAACAAAACCTTGGGTGAGGTGTACTTCATGAGAGGGTTCTTGTTGTTTAGAGCGGCTAAGTTTTTTGGAGGAATGCCTTTGATCATGAGTAGTACTACACCACGCGATTTGCCGAGAGCGACGATACCAGAGACTTATGGTCAGATTGCCTCTGATTTGCAGAGGGCGATCGATCTGATGCCCACCGTGAGTGCAACGGCCATTCCTGTTGAGGAATATGGACATGCCAATCGCTGGGTGGCACAGGCATATCTCGCACGAGTATACTTGTTTTTTACGGGGTATATGACCAATATCGAGAAGACTGCTACGACAGAAATTACTTTGCCCGAAGGTGCAGGTACGATCACCCAAGCGGATGTAATAGCCGCTCTCAATGATTGTATTGCCAACAGTGGGTATGCCTTGGAAAGTGACTTTAGAAACCTATGGCCGTATTCTTATGTCAACGAGAGAGCGGGAGAGGTGGTATTGCCTTGGGCAGATACCGAAGGTCTTGCATGGGCTGGACAGGATGGTCCGAATGGTACCTTTGGTACAGGCAACTCGGAAGTAATGTTCTCTCTGCGCTATGCCTATGGCAACTGGGACTGGGACAAAGGACAGAGTTACAACAATCGTATTTGTTTGTTTTTTGGTATTCGAGACAACAGTATGGTGCCGTTTGGTCAAGGCTGGGGCTGGGGGACTATTCATCCGCTTCTGCTGAGTCAATGGGACAATACAGATCAACGAAAATTGGGATCGATCCTTCAATTGGGAGAAGCAGACCAAGGAACAGATGGTTATCAAGCAGACAAAGGGGATCACGAAACGGGTATGTTCAATAAGAAATACACGACCCTTCAACATGATGGGGCCGAAGGAGTCAAAGGCTTGTTTTTTTACCTCTACAACATGGTCCATGGAGATCCCTTGCAGCTCTGGGCCGCACAGGATTTCTTTTACATGAGGTTTGCAGATGTATTGTTGATGCAATCCGAATTGACCGGAGACAACACCAGTATGAACCTCGTGAGAGTGAGGGCAGGGTTGCCTACAATAGCTTATTCGCTAGATGCAATCAAAGAAGAAAGAATGCATGAATTTGCTTTTGAAGGTCTGCGTTGGTTTGACCTGGTGCGCTGGGGGGATGTCGAAAACGATGCGAATAATTTCTATTCGGATCAGGTGGATGTCAGAAATTCGGGAGTGGCTGGCAAGTACAGCGTGACCTATCGTCCAGAGACCAAGGGATTGGTTCCTGTACCAGAATCTGAAATCAGGCTGTCCAATGGGATCTATCAGCAGAATCCAGGATGGTAATCGTGAGTAGAAACTTTAAACACAGAAACATGAAATTATCGAATAATATAAAAGTGTTTGTGATGGGAGCATGGGTACTCTTGAGTGCTTGTGATCCGATCGAAGACCGAGACGAACTGAAGAATAGTTATACGCCAGATGACATAGAGTTGGAGGTGATACAGTCTACACAAGGGGGCAATGGCTTGACCATCAAAATGAATACCCCTGGTGTGATTGGGTTTTGGGATTACAACATCAACGAGTCCTATACCGATGAAGTACAGGTCAACTATCCGATACCCGGCAAGGCGACTTTTACCTACAATATAGCGACAGCATACATGCCCAATGGTAACCCTTCGGAGACCGAATACATCTCCAAGACAGTGGACGTACAGATAGATGTATTGGATCAGCCATTGCCTCAGGCATATTATGACTTGGTAGGCGATGATTTGGAAGGGAAAACGTGGGTTTTTGATGGAGTACCTGCGGATGGAGGTCTCTGGTGGTATATGTCTCCAGGTGATGATCCTTCGTCTTATGGTACAGCATGGTGGAATGCTGGAGGGTCTGGTGATGCACCTCCAGTAGATGTGTCTGGAGAGATGACGTTTGATTTAGATGGAGCGGCCAATTATACTTATAAAGAGGCTCCAGATGCTACAGGTGTTTTAGGAGGTTTTGCGTTTAATTCGGACTATAGCAAATTCATTGTCAAAGGAGATCAAAAGATTCTTGGCAATGAAGAACCTCGTGGTAATCCAGATGGAGAGTATACACTCATCAGTTTGACCTCAGATCAGATGATTTTGTATGTACCTATGAATAGTGGTGGTACAGGGTGGACTTGGGTGTTCAAACCAAAAGAGTAGAAAATAGTTTTTGATTTAGATTATAGAGGAGGGTGTCAGTCGTGATATCCTCTTTTTTGTGGCTTGTTCAGAATGGACAAAACCGAAAGGTTGAGGCTGATGTTTGCATGAACCCTCGTAGGGTGGGTTGATCCTGCCTAGAATCTGCCTCTCACAGACTAGTCTGGAGGCATGTCGCCAAGAGCGGTATATATACCAAAGTACCGTGGTAATTTGCGCAGTGACTCTGCGGAGGTTCTTATTATTGGATATATTTTCATAATATCGTATCAGCATGAAAAGATTGGGACTATACTGTATAGGCTTGTTGATGATGGGGCACGTGACGCGGGCACAGCGTGTGGTGTCTGATTATCAGTTCGTGTCTCCAGATCAAGAACTTTCCCAAAACACAGTCACGTCCATCATACAAGATCACAACGGTTTTTTGTGGTTGGGGACTCGCAGTGGACTCAACAAATACGATGGGTTCAACATGAAGACCTTCATGCGGGACGAAAAGGATAGTGCGACCATCAGTAGTAACTACGTTCGGTCACTTTATTACACTTCGGATCATCGCCTGCTTGTGGGGAGCTTGTCGGGAGGCTATAGCGTCTATGACGAAAGTACAGAGACATTCGCTCAACTCGAAGCGACCCACACCCCTGCAGAAATGGAATCTGTCTCGATCAATGCATTTTACGAAGACAGTCATCACAACATTTGGATTGCCACAGACCGCAACGGCTTGTACATGTGGGATAGCGTACTTAAAATTTTTGTACAATACCGTCACAACGAATTGGATCCGTGGGGGATCTCCTCCAATACTGTCACAGGAGTAATAGGAGACGGCCGAGGCAATCTCTGGGTGTCGACATGGGGTGGAGGGCTCAATCTTTTCAACACCAATACCAAGCGCTTTATTCACTATTTGCACGATGAGGAAGCGCTCAATTCTCCTTCGTCCAATGTCATTCGATGCCTTGTATCTGGGAGAGGAGGCGATATTTGGCTCGGAACTGATCGTGGGGTAGACCGGGTCAGCTATGACAAAAGTGGGAAGTATCGGTTTGAACATCTCGCGACGACCAATTCTCGTGGCGAGGAACCTTTTGTACTGACCATGATGGAGGATAGTCAAAACCGTCTTTGGATTGGGAGCGAAAACGACGGTATCTGCGCAGTGGATTTGGCTACCAAGCAATACGATTGGCATGCTTACGATTCCAAGAGTGAATACAGTATCAAAAACAATTCTATTTGGTCCATTTTTGAAGACAGTAAAGGGGTAATCTGGGTAGGGACGTTCAATAAGGGCCTGTTCAAACTCGACGAGAGCAACCGGAAATTCCCAGTCTACAAACACAACCCCTACGACGAGCGGACTTTGACACACAATGCCGTGAGCTCGTTTGGAGAGGACCAACAAGGCAACGTATGGATAGCGACAGATGGTGGAGGTGTGGATTATTGGGATGTGTCCCATGGAAGTTTCACCCATTATACCAAGGAAAAATACCCGCAAATGAGCGATGAGGTACTCAGTATCATGATCGATCGATACCAAAATGTGTGGGTAGGCAACTGGCAAGGAGGTGCTCTCGTGAAGCGAAAGGGAGAAGATATTTTTGAACCTTTTCCACTCCCTCATGATTTCAAACTGCAGCATGATCGGGAAAATGTCTTTTCGATCATTGAAGACCTAAACGGAAGGATTTGGTTTGCGGTATTTAGAGGGGGCTTGCTCAGGTATGACCCGTCAACTCAGACTTATACGGCCTATCTTCATGATCAAAACAATCCCGAGAGCATCAGCTCCAACGCGACACGACAAGTCTATCAAGACAGCAAAGGTCGAATCTGGGTGAGTACAGAAGGGACCGGCCTCAACATGCTTGAGGATCCTGAATCTGGAGTGTTTCGACACTACTTTCATGACAAGAATGATGCGACGACTCTGAGTGAAAACACCGTACAGTCGGTGATAGAGGATAGCAAGGGACGCATATGGGTGGGGACGTCTGGTGGACTCAATCTCTATGACGAGTCCAAGGAGACGTTTACCAAGTATGGGTACCAAGACGGATTTGCAGACGAAGTGATTCATTCGATGCAAGTCGATGATCATGGCTTGCTCTGGCTCAGTACCAACAAAGGCTTGATACGATTCGATCCCGAAGAGAAAAAGGTCCGTAACTTTGACCTAGACGATGGGCTACAGGCGCTAGAGTTTTTCAAAAATTCCAGTTACAAACTATCCTCTGGGGCTCTGTTGTTTGGGGGAGTGGACGGGTTCAATGTACTCATGCCCGATCAGATTTCTGATGAGTTTGATGAGCCTGAGATGTATATCATGGATTTCAATGTATCCAACGAGTCCATCAAAAAATCAAACGCAGATCTCCTGCAGGGAAATTTGATGGATGGAGGACAAATAGAACTTAGCTACGATCAAAATGATTTTAGCATTGAATTTTCTCAGATCAATTTCGCTCAGTCGAGCAAAAATGAATTTGCTTACCAGTTGGAGAGCTACGATCAGGAATGGCAGTTGGCGGGCAATCGTAGGGAGGCCTATTACACCAATGTGCCCGCAGGCCAATATACATTTCGGGTCAAAGGAACGGACAATGGGGGAGAGTGGTCAGGACAGGAAGCCACATTGTCTTTGGTGATTCATCCGGCATGGTATGATACTACGTGGGCCTATGTTTTGTATGCGTTGTTTGGCTTTGGGTTGTTGTTTTGGGCGTTTCAGACTATTATCAATCGGGAGCGGTTACAGTCCAAACTCATGGTCGAGCACATGGAGCTAGCCAAAATGCAAGAACTGGATCAGATGAAATCCAGTTTCTTTGCCAACATCTCACACGAGTTTCGCTCGCCACTGACTTTGCTCTTAGGCCCGCTCAAGGCCATGATGGAAAACGATACGTTTCAAAGTTCGAGGGAGCAAGTGATGATGATGCTCCGCAATGCCGAAAATTTACTCAACCTCATCAATCAACTGCTCGAACTCTCCAAATTGGAATCAGGGAAAATGAGACTGGAACTAGTGACCATCGACGTGCTGTCATTTCTGAAACCCATCATTCATTCTTTTTCTTCCTTGGCTAGCCGAAACAACATGGCTTACAAGATTGATTTCCCGAGGGGGGAGTTGTTGCTGACTTTTGACCGAGACAAGCTCGAAAAAATCATGGTCAACTTGCTCTCCAACGCTTTCAAGTACACCAACGACTATGGCCGGATCGTAGTGACGCTGAGAGAAGAAGTTGACAAAGTTGTGATCGAAGTGCAGGACGATGGGATAGGGATACCTAAGGAGGATCAGGATTACATTTTCAACAGATACTATCGCGTACGTGATCACAAAACCAAGAAAAGCAAAGGGACAGGTATAGGATTGTCACTGACCAAGGAACTGGTAGACTTGCATCATGGACACATTGGATTTAAGAGCCAAGAGAATGAGGGGACAACCTTCGAAGTGCATTTGTTCAAGGGGACAGCCTTGTTTTCCGAAGATGATTTTGTCGATGTAGACGAATCGACACATACACAGCAGGGGCGCTCCAGCATCTATGAGTTGGAGGAGGAGGTGTTCAAATCGACCTCATCCAATGATTCACTCAGTGAGGAGGAGGACGATAAGCTGCCGCTGGTGCTTGTGGTGGAGGACAACAGTGATATACGTCTCTACATCAAGAGTATATTGGAGTCAGAGTACCGAGTTGTTTTGGCTGAAAATGGTCAAGAGGGAATCGTCACTGCCAAGGAGCAAATTCCAGACTTGATTATTTCTGATGTGATGATGCCAGAGAAAGACGGGTTTGAGGTCTGCCAAGAAATCAAGCAAGATGTCAAAACCAGCCATATCCCCGTGATCCTGTTGACGGCCAAAGCCTCCAACAACAGTGCGCTCAATGGGTTTGAGATTGGGGCAGACTACTACATCACCAAACCCTTCAATCCTAAGCTACTAAGCCTACGTGTCCGCAATGCCCTCCATACACGAGATCAAATCAGAGGGCAGCTGCAAAACAAAAGTACGTTCAATATTGAGCCTAAAAACGTCGTGATCGCCTCCAAAGAAGAAGAGTTCATCACCAAAGCGGTGGCTATTATCGAAAAGAATATTTCTAATTCCGAATTTTATGTGGATGATCTTGGGAAAGAACTCGGCATGAGTCGCATGCAACTCTACCGTAAGCTCAAGGGACTCATTGGTCAATCGGCCAATGAATTCATCCGATCCATTCGACTCAAACGAGCTGCACAGCTTATTCGCCAGGACCAGCTCAACATCTCTGAGATCACCTACCAAGTAGGGTTCAACGATCTACAGTATTTCCGTGATTGTTTCAAAAAACAATACGGGGTAAATCCCTCCGAATATGCGAGTGATGTAACAGAAAAAACACATTAAAACGCCTCTCTGTGAGTGTTTTATGGGTATGTGTGAAAATTACCCCATCCGTTTGTGAGAAATCCCTTGCGCATAACTGTGCCGTAAAGTGGAAGTTTGGTACATGATTATTACTAAAATCTTTTACTAATTATTTAATTCTAAATAGCATGATTAAACTTAGACTACATGAATTTAAGTTGAGAGACTTAATGAAAGTCGCATTGATGCTAGTGGCGCTGATTAGCTTCAGCGCCCATGCACAAGATCGATCCGTCAGCGGAACGGTGACTTCTACAGCTGGTGATGAACTGCCAGGGGTAAGTGTATTGATCAAAGGAACAACCAACGGTACAGTGACCAATGCGTCAGGTGAGTACACGTTGAGTGTAGGTTCTGGAGACGTGACCTTGGTGTATTCCTTTATAGGGATGAAGCAGCAGGAAGCAACGGTCGGTAGTCGATCGGTGATTGATATCTCACTCGAAGAGGATGTAGCATCGCTCCAAGAGGTGATTGTGACGGGGTATTCATCAGAGTCTCGTGCCAAAGTTACCAGTGCTGTATCTTCACTCGATACACAGGAGGCCATGAAGGTGCCCGTGACCAACGCTGCGGAGGCATTTCAAGGCAGAATGTCTGGTGTCAATGTTGTATCTGGAGCACAACCAGGAGACGCGCCGATTGTGAGGATCAGAGGGTATAGCTCTACAGGCAACAATGACCCTCTCTATATAGTAGATGGTGTACAACTGGTCTCGTCTGGGGCTCTCAACGACATCAACCCAGGAGACATTGAGAGTGTCAATGTCCTCAAGGATGCAGCGGCCGCTTCGATCTATGGGGCGAGAGCTTCCAATGGTGTAGTCGTGATCACTACCCGTCAGGGCAAGGTCTCAGACAAGCCGACTTTTACTTTTGATGCGTACTATGGTGTGCAGCAGCCGACGAATATGCCGGAGATGGTCAACTCCCAGGAGTTTGGCGAGATTATCTATCAGACAGGTGTCAACGATGGAGTAGCATCACCAGGGCATCCTCAGTTTACGGGAGCAGACCAGCCTGTACTCAATGAGTATTTGGGAGGTGACCCGAGTCAGCCCTATGATTTTGATACCAACCGTGTGACCAAATCGAGTGACGGTACGGATTGGTTTGACGAGATCTTTGATCCAGCTCCTATCCAAAATTATTATATCAGTGCCAACGGAGGCAATGCCAATGGGCGTTACATGATGTCTGCAGGCTACTTCAACCGTCAGGGGACGTTGCATGGCACAGGGTATCAGCGATACACGACGCGAGTCAATACTTCATTCAACTTGAGTGATAAACTCAGAGTAGGAGAGCATTTCAATATTGCCTATTCGGAACAGAACCCAATGCCGTCACAGTTCAACGATGACAACCCGATCAACAATGCCTATAGAAACAGTGTATTGCTACCGATCTATGACGAAGGCGGCAACTATGCCGGCGCAGGCGCAGGGTCAGGATTGGGCAACTCACGTGGCTCTTTCTCAGAATTGGATAGAGCACAGCGTGGAGGGGATGTCAACTCAGGGATCCGATTTTATGGAGATGCATACCTCGAGTATGACATCATCAAAGACCTGACGGCTCGCTCTTCGATAGGGGTGACCTATCTCGATGCACGCAACAAGAGCTTCCAGTGGTTGAATCCAGAGCACAGTGAGCCACGATCCATCAACAGTCTGACAGAGACCAATGGACAAGGTGTGAGCTGGGTATGGTCCAACACTCTGAACTATGAAAAAACCATCGGGAACGGACACAACTTAGGTATCCTCGTCGGTACAGAGGCAGTCAAAAATATTTTCAAACAGACACAAGTTCAGCAAGATGATTTCATGTTTGAGACTGCCGACTTCTTTGTGATGGGAGCAGGAACTGGGGCAACCAATATCATTCAAAATAATAGTTTTGACGTGACCAATTCGTTGTTTTCTGTTTTTGGACAAGTGCGGTACGATTACAACGGCAAGTATCTCTTGAGTGCTACGTTGAGAAACGATCGATCTTCACGATTTGCCAAAGGAAACAATTCAGGGATATTTCCTGCAGTGAGTGCTGGATGGGTCATCAGTGAAGAGAGTTTTCTCTCCGGTTCGAATACCCTTTCGTTCTTGAAATTGAGAGCCTCTTACGGACAAATGGGAAACCAGTCTATACCAGTAGCCAATCCGACGGTCAGTATATCTGCGCTCAACGACCAAAATGCTTTCTATACCTTCACAGGGACAGGGCTCGACGTAGGGGCAGCGGTATCTTCTTTGGGTAATGAGGACCTGACTTGGGAGACTTCGTCGCAGTTCAACGTAGGTACTGACTTTGGCTTCTTGGACAATACGTTGACCTTGACGGTTGAGTATTTCAACATCGATACCCAAGACATGCTGTTGAATCCTCCATTGCCATCGACAGGTTCGATTGCAGCACCACCGTACCAAAACATCGGAGAGATGAATAACCACGGATTTGAGTTCGAATTGGGGTATGCCAATGAGGCCATGGGAGGTGACTTGAGATACAACATCTCGGCCAACTTGTCTACATACAAAAACGAAGTGACCAAAATCGCTGCTGCAGAAGGGACTTCATTCGTAGGAGCTAGTCAGCGGGGATATACTTTCACTCGGACCAACGAAGGCAATCCAGTTTCTCACTTTTATGGGAGAGAAGTAGAGGGGATCTTTCAAGACGCTGCGGAAGTCGGAGCACATGCGGATCAGGGATTTGTGACTGATGCGGATGGGGTTGGGAGATTCAAGTACAAGGATATCAACGACGATGGAGTGATCAATGATGATGACCGTACCGTACTAGGTTCACCACACCCAGATTTTATTTTTGGATTCAATGCCAACATCGCATACAAAGCTTTTGACTTGTCGGTCTTTTTCAATGGATCACAAGGCAACGAGATCTACAATTACACCAAATTCTTTACAGACTTCCCGTCTTTCCCAGATGGTGCGCGTAGTACGAGAGTGCTGGATGCTTGGTCACCTACCAATACCGGAGGAAGCCTGCCACAGCTGAGCGATACGTATACTGTGTCCAATCAGGAAAATGGTGTGAACAGCTACTTTGTCGAAGATGGATCATACGTGCGGTTGAAAAACGTGCAGTTGGGTTACACACTGCCCAAAACAGCACTGTCCAAAGTAGGGATTGCTAGCGCGAGAATTTACGTACAGGGCACAAACCTCTTGACGTTTACGGGGTATGATGGACTCGATCCAGAAATAGGTGCAATCACCAATGATGCTACCCAAAACCTCAATATGGGGGTAGATTTCGGGAGCTTCCCCGTGGCGAGAACTTTCACCGCAGGTGTCAGCATCGATTTTTAATCTCTAAAAGAAATTAAGCATGAAAAAGATAGTAACACTAATATTTCTGAGTGTCGTAGGATTCTACGGCTGTAAAGAGGACTTCACGACGACTCCACCCAAAGGAAGTCTCGGAGGAGATGTATTGCAAAACGAGGAGGGAGTCGATCTACTGTTGACGGCTACCTACGGACTATTGGATGGGTTCATCTCTGGTGATCCATGGCAAGCTTCTGGTGACGGATGGTGGTTGGACGCGTCGACTGATGATGCAAACAAAGGCAGCCATGATAACGATCAGCCAGATCTGCAGTCTTTTCAGATGTACCGCTGGACTCCTAGCAATAGCTACTTCATCACCAAATGGCTCGCCGTATATGGCGGGGTAGATAGGGCCAACTCGGTGATCAATTTGGCCAATTCTATCGAAGGATCGGACATGACTGTCAAAATCGCAGAAGCGAGATTCTTGAGAGCACATTTTCATTTTGAGTTGCAGAGGCTTTGGGCCAATGTGTCCTATATCAGTGAGGATTTGCAATTGGATCCAGATCAACCCAATTCGGGCCCAATTTGGGATCAAATAGCTGAAGATTATCAGTTTGCTGTGGACAACTTACCTCCGACGCAAGATACGCCAGGTAGAGCGACGAGTTGGGTAGCCAAAGCTTTCTTGGGCAAAATGTACATGCAGAAGGGAGATTATACGACTGCACTGCCGTTGCTGACCGATGTGATCGACAATGGCCCCTTTGGCTTGATTGCAGAGTTCAAAGACAACTTTACCTTCGCTAGCAAGAACAGTAAAGAAGCGATTTTCTCGATTCAGTTCAACATCGGAGGAGTGGCCAATGACGCCAACGGAAATCAAGCACAAGCACTCGTACATCCATCGGGCGGACCTTATTCTTCATGTTGTGGGTTTTATACGCCGACGCAGGATTTGGCCAATGCCTACAAGACTGATGCAGCGGGTTTGCCGCTATTGGATACCTTCAATGATTCGGATATCAACAACGATTATGGAATTGAGTCCGGGGATCCTTTTACACCGTATGCGGGCAACTTGGACCCACGGATTGACTACACCATTGGTAGACGAGGGATTGATTTCAATGGCTATGGAGTCAATCCAGGCAAGGATTGGGCACCAGAGCAACCTGAGGCCGGTCCGTATTTGGGCAAAAAGGGAGCGTACAAGTTCGAGGAAGAAGCTGATTCCAAAGGAGCAGGCAACTGGGGGCAGCAGAGTTCTGCACTCAACTACAATCTCATGCGCTATGCCGATTTGCTCTTGCTAGCTGCCGAGTGTGAGATAGAGGTAGGATCGATTGCCAAAGCGGAAGAGTATGTCAACCTCGTGCGTGCACGGGCCAGAGACATGACCTATGTCAAAGAGGTAGGTGGTACAGCAGATGCAGCGACCTATGTCATCGATGAGTACCCCGTGGGGACATTTGCAGCACAGGGTGCAGCATACGCCCAAAAGGCTGTCCGACATGAGCGTAGACTAGAGCTAGGCATGG
Organism: Reichenbachiella sp. 5M10; assembly: GCF_002742335.1. Classification (NCBI taxonomy): domain Bacteria; kingdom Pseudomonadati; phylum Bacteroidota; class Cytophagia; order Cytophagales; family Reichenbachiellaceae; genus Reichenbachiella; species Reichenbachiella sp. 5M10. Next base: position 544,997 of record NZ_MDGR01000007.1, read on the forward strand.
AAGGCCACCGATACTACGACTTGAGAAGATACGGTTCGCTCATCGAAGTGATGGAGGATTTCTTTGTCAACGAAGACCGTATGTACGGAAATCGATTTGTAGATGTCACAGTGGAAGACAAGAATTATTACTTGCCTATTCCGCTTAGAGCAATTGACCTAAGTAACGGGAAGATCACACAAAGCGACGATTGGAAATAAATCGCAGAGATACAAAAATGATGTGTCGAGTATAAAATAGGCTCGACGATTGCCAAACCAAGAATTTGTATCCTTTTTTGGAAGGAGGCAGATTCTTGGTTTTCTTTATTGACTAACCCTTTTTGTTTTTATACAAAAAAAGTAAATGATGATGAGAGAGCTATGTCAGCAAGTAGGTATGCTAACAGTATGGACGATGCTGGTTTGTGCGTGTGCGGCACCACAAGACCAAGTAGGCAGTCGATTTGAACAACTACCCTCCACTACAACCCAAATTACCTTTTCAAACCAAATTCAAGAATCCGATACCCTCAACTATTTCAAGTATCCTTATCTGTACATGGGAGGAGGGGTAGCAGTTGCCGATTTTGATGGCGATGGATTAGAAGACATCTACTTCACGGGCAATATGACCGCCAATAAATTGTATCGAAACACAGGAAATCTCGTCTTCGAAGATGTGACCGAAGCTGCTGGAGTAGCTGGGGCTGAGTACAAGTGGTACACAGGAGTTTCAGCAGTCGATATCAACGCCGATGGATACATGGACCTATACTTAAGTGTCGCAGGGTTGGGCGAGGATAGAGCCAACGAACTTTATCTCAACAACGGGGACATGACCTTCACCGAATCCGCCAAAAAAATGGGGTTGGCAGATAACCAAAACTCGGTACAGACCGCTTTTGTGGATTTTGATCACGACGGAGATTTGGATGTATATGTGGCCAACTATCCTATCACGAGTTTCAAAACCGCCAACGAATCCTATCGATACATGATCGATCGCCCAGACCCTGCCAAGAGTGACCATCTCTATCGCAATGAAGGAAACGGCGTATTTGTAGATTATACAGCGCAGGCAGGTTTGCTTTCTTTTGGTTTGTCGCTGAGTGCTACGATTGTAGATTTCAACCAAGACGGATGGGAGGATATCTATGTGTCCAATGATTTTAGTACTCCGGATCAGTTTTATATCAATCAGGGAGATGGGACTTTTGTGGAGCGAGTCAAGTACATCACACGACAAACCTCTTTTTATGGAATGGGGGCGGATGCTGCCGATATCAACAATGACGGACTGATTGACCTCATGCAGGTCGACATGTCTTCCGAAAACAACAGACGACAAAAAGCCAACATGGCGAGTATGAACCCTGAGTTGTTTTGGTCCACCGTCAACAATGGCTTTCACTACCAATACATGTACAATAGTTTGCAACTCAACCAAGGTATCGTCGATGACTTGCCTGTGATGAGCAACATCGCCTGGCTCGCGGGAGTTTCGTCTACTGATTGGAGTTGGGCACCTTTGCTTGCTGATTTTGACAATGACGGGTACAAGGATCTATTCATTGCCAACGGTACACGAAGGGAAATCAATAACCGTGATTACTTTAAAAAACTGAATAATCAGCTCGATGATGCCTCAGACCAAGAGCTTTTACAAATGGCAAGGGAGATTCCTTCTGAGCCCATTGATAATTACATCTTTCAGAATCAATCTGGAGAGGGCTTTGTCAAAAAAAACAAAGAGTGGGGTGTGAGTTTCGAAGGCTTTTCCAATGGGGCAGCTTATGGAGACTTGGACAATGACGGAGATTTAGAATTGATCGTCAACAATATTGATGCAGAAGCTTTGATCTACAAAAACAATACGGTAGAAAACGGAGAGGGTGGATATCTCCGGATCGACCTACAATCTGCAAACAACACTTCTGGGATTGGTACAGAAGTAAGGATCTACCAAGCGGGAAAACTGCAGGTGGCGCAGGTGCAGCCAGTCCGAGGATTTCAGTCTTCGGTAGAACCTACACTGCACTTTGGGACGGGAAGCCACCCGGTGATTGACTCATTGTCTATCTATGCGGCTGGACGAAAGCAGCAGACCATGTACAATGTTCTCGCCAACCAAACACTAGAGATCAAGGTGATAGAAGCCAGTCCTCTGGCGCTAGAGAAGCAGGAGTCAACCATAGACCCTTTGATGAAAGAAGTGACGCTTGAGCATCTTGGAGAGATGCTGTATCATCGCGAAAATGGGTTCAATGATTTTCATTTTCAGGTTTTGCTGCCCCATAAGATGTCGAATTTTGGGCCAGCACTCGCTGTGGGAGATATAGATGGAGATGGAGTAGAAGACCTATATATAGGTGCTGCGGCAGGCAGAGTGGGATACATCTACCGAGGCTTGGCCGAGGGGGGATTTGCTGCGAGGGAAGCGCTCGAAGAGAGTAGCCCGTGGCACGAGGATTTGGATGCTGCTTTTTTTGACGCGGATCGTGATGGTGATCTAGACCTCTATATCGTCAGTGGTGGCAATGAGTTCCCAGAGGGACACCCCAACTACCAAGACAGATTGTTTATCAACGAGGAAGGGAAACTCATTGAGAGTTCGGGAGTTTTACCCGTACAGGCAGAAAGTGGTGCTTGTGTACGCCCTTATGATTACGATGGGGACGGGGACTTGGATTTATTCATTGGGACACGTTTGACGCCTTACAATTACCCCTTTGCCTCCAAGAGTCTGTTGTTCGAAAACAAACACGAGGAGGGGCAACTCAAATTTGTCGATGTGACCGAGGCAGTGATGCCAGATCTAGATGGGATTGGGATGGTGACAGACGCCATTTGGACGGATGTCAACGGGGATCAACAGATGGACCTCATGATTGTAGGGGAGTGGATGCCTGTCAAGACCTTGATTCAGAAGGATGGAAAGTTCAGTGACCAGAGTGCTTCCTATTTTGAGGACAATATGACCGGTTGGTGGTTTAGCATCGATCAAGGAGATTTTGATCATGACGGGGATATGGACTATGTCTTGGGCAACATGGGACGAAATTATAAGTATCAAGCAAATAGAGGGGAGCCTTTTGCCATCTATGCGGATGATTTCGATGACAACAACAAGAGTGATATTGTGCTCAGCTATCACGCTGAGGGCGAAGAATACCCAGTGAGAGGACGTCAATGCTCATCAGAGCAAATCCCAGCCATCCAGGTGGTATTCAAAGATTACAATTCATTCGCCAATGCCGACATGCAAGAAATCTACGGGACCGAAAACCTTGACAATTCTTATCACTTCGAGGTGGAGGACTTTTCCAGTATCTATTTGGAGCATACTGCAGATGGTTTGAAAAAAAATATCTTGCCTTATGCGGCGCAAGTTTCCTCAATCAATGATTGGGTAGTGAGTGACATCAATCAAGATGGTCATTTGGACTTGTTGTCCGTGGGTGGCTTGTATGCCTCTGAAGTGGAAACTCCAAGAAACGATGCAGGTATCGGTTTGGTCATGTTGGGGAATGGGAAAGGAGGATTTGCTCCACAGAGTATGAGTCAGTCGGGATTGTGTGTCCCTCATGATGCGAAGAAGGTCGTAGCTCTCGGTCAGAACCATATCGTGGTAGCGAGCAACAAGGGGCCTCTGCAGATTTTTGAGGTCAAGGAGTAAAACACTGGTTTTCAAGGCTGTGAGACTCCGTTCTCTCAGTTTTGAAACATATACCCTACCATTCTGAAAGATTTTTGGGTTTCGTGATTTCGGTCAAAAGCTAGTTTTGTCAAAATCTCAAAGCATAGCAGATGAAACGAAAGATGATGAACATCCTGCTTCCCCTCATGGTGGTCGGCGGATTGGTAGTACTGGGTTGGAAAAGCCCAACCAGCGAGAGCTCAGAAGTCGAACAGCGAATTGAGGCGTTGATTGCTACGATGAGCATCGATGAGAAAATTGGTCAGCTCAATCAGCGGGGAACGTCTTCTCGAGAAAATGGTATCTCGGACGAATTGAAAGAGATGGTACGTAGAGGACAAGTAGGTTCCTTCCTCAACGTGCAAAGCCAAGAATCGATAGTAGAGCTACAGCGCATCGCTGTAGAGGAGAGCCCTCATGGTATTCCGCTCATTTTTGCTCGTGATGTGATCCATGGTTTCAAGACTATTTTTCCGATCCCTTTGGGGCAAGCAGCCAGTTGGAACCCTGAGCTCGTGGAGCGAGGAGCTCGTGTTGCTGCGATTGAGGCATCTTCGATGGGGATTCGATGGACTTTTGCTCCGATGATTGATATTGCTCGTGACCCGAGATGGGGACGTATTGCAGAATCATCCGGAGAGGACCCATATTTGAGTGGGGTGATGGGGGCTGCTGCCGTTCGGGGTTTTCAAGGAGATTTGTCCCAGCCCAACACCCTAGCAGCTTGCGCCAAACACTTCATCGGCTATGGAGCTGCGGAGGGTGGTCGAGACTACAATACGGCGGTGATTAGTGATCCTCTTTTGCACAATGTGTACTTGAAGCCTTTTAGAGCAGCTGCTGATGCAGGTGTAGCGAGTTTCATGAGTTCGTTCAACGAGGTGAACGGTGTGCCTGCCTCGGGCAACGAATATGTCTTGCGCGAAATTTTGCGTGATGATTGGGGGTTTGATGGCATAGTGGTCAGCGATTGGAACAGTGTCACCGAGATGATCACCCACGGATATAGTGAGAATGAAAAGGAGGCCGCTTATAGTGCCGCGCAGGCGGGAGTAGACATGGAGATGACCAGTCAGGCCTATGCTCACCACATGAAGGGGTTGATCGCCGAGGGACGACTCTCGATGGAGCAGCTCGATGAAAAAGTAAAGAATATATTGAGGGTCAAGAGTAGACTGGGACTATTTGAGGAGCCCTATTTTGATGTGGAACAGGACGTCCTCTACGCAGAGGAGCATTTGGCGTCTGCCAAAAAAATGGCGCAGCAGAGCATGGTCCTACTCAAAAACAATGGTGTGCTGCCTTTGTCACCAACCAAAGTTGCAGTATTGGGACCACTGGCTCATGCACCGAGGGAGCAATTGGGTACATGGATATTCGATGGAGATGAGAGCCACTCGGTGACACCATGGTCGAGTATCCAAGAGGAGTTTGGTGATCAAGCCTCGTTTGTGTCTGGCCTCAGTTATAGTAGAGATCAATCTACTGAGGGGTTCAAAGCAGCCATCAAGGCTGCCAAGGGATCGGACGTGGTCTTGTTTTTTGCAGGAGAGGAGGCAATTTTGTCGGGCGAAGCACATAGTCGTGCAGATATCAATCTCCCTGGTGCACAGGAGCAGTTGATTCGAGAGATAGCCAAGACAGGCAAGCCGATTGTGTTGGTGGTTTTGGCCGGTAGGCCCATCACCCTCAGCCACATCATCGACGAGGTAGACGCTGTACTTGTCGCGTGGCATCCTGGCACCATGGCAGGGCCAGCTGTCGTAGACATACTGACTGGCAAGGTTTCCCCAAGTGGTCGTTTGCCTGTGTCTTGGCCCAAGTCTGTGGGACAGATACCGATCTATTACAACCACAAGAAAACCGGGAGGCCTGCGAGTGAGGAGAGTTTTGTACATATTGATGATATTCCATTGCATGCATGGCAGAGCTCACTCGGCAATACATCTCATTATTTGGATGAGGGGTTTCGTCCGATGTACCCTTTTGGTTATGGGTTGACCTATAGTCAATTTGAGTATTCGAAGCTGCGTATCTCCAATGACTTGTCCAAGGAAAGGGACAGTTTGATTGTCTCAGCGAGAATCCAAAACATAGGGAAAGTTCAAGCCACGGAAGTGGTGCAATTTTATGTGCAGGATAGTTTTGGTAGCCTGACTCGTCCAGTACGTGAGCTTAAGGGATTTCAACGATTGGAACTACTACCCAATGAGGTCACGGAGGTAAGGTTTATCTTGACTAAAAACGATTTGGCATTTTATACGGCTGATCAGGAGTGGGTCGCCGAACCAGGCGGATTTAGAATCTGGGTGGGACAAAATGCAGAAGAAGGATTAGAGGGGAGTTTTGAGCTGCGGGATGAATAGGGCGACCGCATATAGAGAGATCATCGTGGTGTTGGGTGTGAGTGGCTCTGGCAAGAGTACCATTGGCGCTATGCTAGCGAAGCATATGCAGGTTCCGTTTGACGATGCGGATGATTTTCATCCAATTGTCAACAAGGAAAAAATGGCAGCAGGTCAACCACTCAATGATGAGGATAGAACCCCATGGTTGGAAACCTTGGCTTATCATATCGCTGACCGTTCGAGGCAGGGTGGTGGTGTATTGGCTTGCTCTGCCCTCAAGGAAAAGTACCGGAAGGCATTGGTTAGGTATTGCTCCTCGCCAGTTCGTTGGGTGCATTTGGATGGTTCGAGAGAGCTGCTGGAGGAGCGTCTGAGCGATAGGCAAGGACACTTCTTTAAGCCACATTTGTTGGACTCCCAGTTGGACACCTTAGAGCCACCTACCTATGGTTGGCGATTGGACATCAAAGAAAAACCTGAAGCGATTGTTTCGCAAATCATAGAATTAATGAAAATGGAAAAAGCAGATTTTGGTTTAGTAGGATTGGGAGTGATGGGCAAGAGCCTTGTACTCAATTTGGCGAGTCGTGGTATCGCTGTGTCAGCATACAATAAGCCTAGGACTGGAGAAGAGCGAGTGGCCAAGGAATTTGCCGCGGCACATGCCGATAGGGATAACCTACAGGTTTATGATGATTTACCCCAATTTTTGGAATCACTACACTCCCCCAAGAAGATTATGCTGATGGTCAGTGCAGGCCCTGCCGTAGACGCGGTTCTCGATGAGCTGATCCCTCAACTTGAGCCTGGAGATATTGTCATCGATGGGGGCAACTCTCACTACTATGACACCAAGCGGAGAGTTAATTTTTTGCGTGAGCACGGAATCCATTTTGTAGGATGTGGTGTGTCTGGAGGAGAAGAGGGGGCTCTAAAGGGGCCATCGATCATGCCAGGAGGGAATCTAGACGCCTATTCGGCGATAGCCAAATACCTAGAAGCCATTGCCGCGACGGACAAAAATGGCAGAGCTTGTTGTACCTACATAGGAGAGGAAGGCTCGGGCCATTTTGTCAAGATGGTACACAATGGAATCGAGTATGCAGAGATGCAGCTGATCGCTGAGGCGTACCTATTGTTGCGAGAACGTGCCGCGATGACTATCGAGGAGATAGCTGCGTTGTTTAGCGAGTGGAACCAGGGAGAGTTGCAGAGCTATTTGTTGGAAATCTCGGCAGAGCTCCTTCCTTTCAAGGAAGGAGACGACTATTTGGTGGATCTGATTTATGATGCCGCCCAACAGAAAGGAACGGGAGGGTGGTCTACCACTGCGGCTTTGGACGTGGGAGTGCCTTTCAGTACGGTGTCTGAATCTGTGATGGCTCGACACTTGTCTGCACTGAAACCGCTTCGCGTCATTGCTGCTGCCAAATATGGTAGAGTGTGTGTGCCTGACGATGTAGATCGAACAAGCCTAGTGGAGTCTTTGCGACATGCCTATGCATCTGCCCGGGTGGTCAATCATGCCATAGGTTTCGAGATGATCCGAAGGACATCAGATCAATATGCCTGGCAGATCAATCTCTCAGAGTTGGCACGTATATGGACCAACGGGTGTATAATACGGTCTGGACTCATGGAGGATCTTGTATCAGCTTTTGAGAAATTCCCAGATACTCATTTGTTGTTGATAGATACCTATGTGGAGCTGCTGAAGGCCAAGAGACAAGGCTTATCCAGCACGGTAGCGAAGGGGATTGAGGCAGGACTATCTTTGCCTGTATTTTCAGCATCTGTCAATTACCTCAACGGCTTTACTGCTGAGCAATCTTCTGCCAATATTATTCAAGCACAGCGCGACTATTTTGGTGCACACACGTATCGTCGCAAAGACAAGTCCTTGGATCAGATTTTTCATACCGACTGGACAAAACACTCATAGATGGACTGGCAATTATTGATCGCAGTGGTCTTTGGGGTGGTCGTTTTACTCTCATTGATCCTCAGACTCAAAGTGCATCCTTTCTTAGCTCTATTGATTGCAAGCATCGTCGTGGGGATAGGAGCTGGGTTAGCGCCTGATTTGCTATTTGAGCATTTGGTTTCTGGTATTGGAGGGACATTAGGTTTCGTAGCGACGATTGTAGGCTTGGGAGCGATCATGGGAGCGATTCTGGAGAAGTCCGGAGGTGCAGCCAGTTTGGCCTCTTGGATGATCAGCCGCTCTGGAGAGGACAAAGCCCCGTGGGCACTGATGCTTGCGGGATTTTTCGTAGCGATACCGGTGTTTTTTGATGTAGCTTTTATCATCCTATTGCCTATGGCGATAGCTATCAAGAACAAAACGCAGAAACCCTTATTGCTTTACGCCATGCCTTTACTCGCTGGCTTGGCTATTACACACGCGTTTATTCCTCCTACACCAGGGCCAGTTGCGGTGGCAGATATTTTGGGAGCAGATATCGGATGGGTAATACTCTTCGGAGCGATCGTGGGGTTGCCTGTGGCCGTAGTGAGTGGTCCGATCTTAGCCCAGTATGTATCTAGGTATGTACGATCGCCAGAGGTTCAGCACCCTTCCAGTCTCAGTCATGAATACGTCTCCCCACAGTCAGTACTGCTTATTATTCTCTTTCCGATTACACTAGTGATTGCTCAGACGATCGTCAAAAGTAGTCCAACACTCGGTCAACATATACCAGGTTATTTAGCTGATATGATCATTGTAGTGGGGCATCCTTTCTCAGCCTTGATACTTGCCAATCTATTGGCTTGGTATTTCCTTGGGATTAGAAAGGGCTTTACTCGGGGGCAGTTATTGGATGTCTCTTCGGATTCGTTTCGACAAGCAGGAGCCATCATACTTTTGACAGGAGCAGGAGGAGGGTTCAAGCAGATCTTGATAGAGACGGGCGCAGGGACGATGATTGCTGATAGTTTAGGAGGCTCTTCCTTGCCTCCAGTATTGTTTTGTTTTGTCGTAGCGACTATAGTGCGAGTAGTACAAGGTTCATCCACAGTAGCAATGGTGACTGCTGCAGGTTTTACAGCGCCGTTGATCCCTTTGTTTGGGGTTAGTGAGTTGGAAAAGGCCGTTTTGGTGATTGCCATTGCATCTGGAGCGTCTATGACCTCTCATGTCAATGATAGTGGCTTTTGGTTGGTACAGCAGTATTTGGGACTTACCGAGAAACAAACCTTTCAGACTTGGACGCTGATGACAACCATCATAGGGCTCACTGGGTTCATTGTATGTTGTGGGTTGATGTGGTTGCTTTGATTACAATATCGCAAGTGTATTGAATGTGTGAGACTTGCAGGACATTCAGGTGAAGAGCTCCACCTTTTTGTGTTTTTTCATGAACTTGTATAATAGAGGTAAAGAAAACATCAGTAATCCCAAACAGAGAACTAGTGATGGGTTTGTAAAGAAGGAGCGAAACGAGTAAATACACATAATTAGAAAGGTTGAGAAGGGGAGTGAGCAGGCCATCACGGAGATAGCAAAATCAATGTCGAAAGTAGGACGAGGTTGTTTATCCGTTTTTTCGAGACTATTGACGGTACTCATGTGTGCAAATGGCCAAAAACTACAAGAGCTCTGAGGGAAAACCAACAGCAATAGTGCCAGAGCAGGGCTCAGCGAGGGAAAGAGTAAAAGGACTAAGCTTGACAGGATGAAGGTCAATCCTGCTCTCCAAAATAGGATATTAGTAATGTGTTTGAGGTCTTTCCATTTGATTTTGGCAGACATGCCGATGAATAGTAAAACCAAGGGAGTCATGATGCTGCTTACTCTCATTACGGAGCTATCGATGAACGAGGGTAGTGAGTTGATGCTCATCCCGAAGCTGAGAAGAATAAGCGCCGCGATGATCACCATATTGATGGGTTCATTGACTAAGGCGATGAATAAGCTTTTCAACTTGCTCGAAGAGGAGATTTTTGTTGTTGTGATTGACCTACTGTGGTACCAGCGCATGGCTAGGATATAAAGCATGATCAAGACAAAGACTTTGTTTCCTACATCTGCTAAGGCAGCTAAAGCCAAGCTGTCATCTCCCGAATAGACCATAATGAATGGAAAACAGGATAGACCGGGTGCTAGAGAAGGCAAGAGCATCATTAAGGTTCTAGATCTACTCTCGTTACCTGATGGGATGATGGATTTGGATAGGTATTTGGTAGCTATGAACATCAAAAGGTTGAATGCTAAAGCGATGATAGGAAAGATAAGCAAAGTAGCGTCTAGCTCAATTTTGAGTAGTGCTACAAAAATAGTCGCAGGAAGAGCAACGTTTAGTATGATGACTTTTATTCCACTGAGACTCTCTTTGGACTGAAGTTTTTTTTGTAAGAAATAACCCAAGCTGATAAGCAATATCAGTTCTATTGTTTTTTGTAGAGCAAAATTCATATTTATCTCGATATATGTGCGACTAGGTGTTGAGAGTTCAATGTTTGTGAACTCTTTTCAGTAAGTAGTTAAAAACCTTGTGGTTGGGGGAGAATGACGGCAAGACACTTTTTTGTGTTTTGTGCCTTGCCTGTAGTTTGTGGTTTAGACTAGTACTTGCTTGAGTGATTGGATAAAAATTTTCATCTCATCCATAGTGCCTATGCTCACTCTACACCATGTTTTGTCCATGATTTTGAAGGAACGAACGGCCACACCTGTGTTTATCATTTTTTCTAAAAAGACTTTGCCGTCCATCTCGATGGGGAAAATTACAAAACTAGTGGAGGAAGGGATGTATTTGTAACCTAGAGTGTCTAGCTCTTCGCATACATAGCTTCTTGCTTGTGCATTGAGTTTTCTTGATTCATTCTGAAATGCCACATCATCCATACTTGCTGACGCTGCAAAGATTGAGGTGTAGGAGATTCCCATGCCACCTCTAGTGATTTTGCTGATTTGAGAGATAATCTTATCGCTGGCAACTATATAGCCGACCCTTAGACCTGCCATTCCGTGTATTTTGGAGAAAGTACGTGCGATGATTACGTTTTTCCCTTCATTGATCAACGAGACCATACTTTTTTGGGCTGCATCGTCCAAGAATCCTAAATATGCTTCATCAATGAATACGGGTACTTTCTCAGATACTCTAGAGCAAAAATCCAATAATTCATTATGGTCTGTCATGCTCCCTGTTGGGTTGTTTGGGTTACAGATGTAAACGAGTTTAGTCTCTGAATCAATCGCTTTCTCCATAGCTTGAAGGTCATGTGACCAATCTTTTTTGAGAGGTATGGCTTTCCAGTTAGCACCTGTAGATTGAGCAACTTGGATCAATGACATATAAGAAGGGTCTGCTGATACGACATTTCCTCCGTCCATGAATAAGACCATGGCCGTTTTCTCCAAAAGATCTGATGAGCCAGGCCCCATCATGATTCTTTTCGGATCTACCCCTTCTTTTGCAGCGATTTTATTGATCAGATCAAACAGCTCGGTCCATGCGTAGCGATTGCCCATGAAAGCCTTTTCTTGGACAGCTTGGATTGCTTTGGGCGAAGGACCATATGGGTTTTCATTTGCGTTGAGTTTTGCTTTTAGGGTATTGGCATCCGGAAATACCTTCGGTACATATTCTTCAAAGAACGGACTATATAGCGCATTGCCTTTGGCGTTGAATCGAATGGGAGCTTTTGTCATCTCTGCCATTGTGAAATATGGAGACACTGCCAATCCGCCAGCGGTTATCATTCCGGCCTTCAGCCAGTTTCTTCTATTAATTTTGGTTTCCATTTTAATTTATGTTTTGTGAAACAGGGTTTGTATTGTGTTTAATGTGTTCGTTGCTTATCAGGGCAGGTAGATAGAATTTGAAAGGGTAGTTACAGCATAGTACGTTGAAAACTTAGTCGCACCATTTACCGAAGTACCTGAGATGATCCACAGAGTGTGTTTTTCATTTCATCGAGACCATCGAGTGACATTTGAAACAGTATTTGGCCATCTTGATTCTGCCAAAGAGTTATGCTGCTGTGCTCTTCTGTGTTTTGCTCAAGAATAGAAATGAGTGTAGGTGTTTTTAAAGTAATGAGCGTTCCTGTGGTGTGTTCAATCTTTAAGCTGTACCAGTATTTTTCAGGGCTATACCCAAACATGATTTGTTTCTGTGCTACGGTATGATCGCAATTTATGACCAAAGTTGGCAATGGAATGTTTGGTAGAATCTTTCTCATATTATTTGATTAGGATATAAAATGTCTGAGGAAAGAGTAGCGGAGTTCATTTTGTGCTCGAACGAATGTTGTTGTTTTTCTTCTATATCTGAAACCCGTAATAGATGCTTGATTGCTATCTGTTTTGTTCGTGTATTAGATTGTGTGATTGATTTTGAAATGTAATCTTAAGGTTTTAATCGACAAGGGGGAGTAGTTTGCTGGAGTAGTTCGAGGAGGACAACTAAAAGCATAACAGTATGTGAGGATACGCATAAAAGAGTCATTTAAAATTCATGTTTTGCTT
>NZ_MDGR01000008.1 GCF_002742335.1 Reichenbachiella sp. 5M10
GAATGGAGAGTTTGAAGCTTTGGCAACAGGCGCGACAGAAGATGTGACTTTCACTTACACCGCCACTGACAATGATGGCACAGTAAGCGGAACGCAAACCGTAACGATCACTGTCACTGGCACGAACGATGCGCCAGTAGCTTCCAACGATGCGCAAGGCACCGACGAAGAAACTACGCTGAGCACAAGTGTACCAGCCGCAACTGATGTAGATGGTACGGTAGTGAGCTACGCTTTGGTAGACGACACCACAAAAGGAAACCTCACTTTCAACGGAGACGGTACGTATAGCTTCGACCCCAACGGAGAGTTTGAAGCTTTGGCAACAGGCGCGACAGAAGATGTGACATTCACTTACACCGCCACTGACAATGATGGCACAGTAAGCGGAACGCAAACCGTAACAATTACTGTAACAGGAACGAACGATGCGCCAGTAGCTTCCAACGATGCGCAAGGCACCGACGAAGAAACTACGCTGAGCACAAGTGTACCCGCAGCAACTGATGTAGATGGTACGGTAGTGAGCTACGCTTTGGTAGACGACACTACAAAAGGCGCTTTGACCTTCAACGGAGACGGTACGTATAGCTTCGATCCGAATGGAGAGTTTGAAGCTTTGGCAGCTGGCGCGACAGAAGACGTGACATTCACTTACACCGCCACTGACA
>NZ_MDGR01000009.1 GCF_002742335.1 Reichenbachiella sp. 5M10
TTGAAGGTACAAGTCTCCGTGTTACCTGCGCCATCTGTGGCGGTGAGTGTGACAACTTGGCTCGCAGTGATCACCGTCCCAACGGCTGGGGATTGTGTGATCGTAGCAGTTCCGCAATTGTCAGCGGCAGTTGCCAAAACCGTATAATCCAATAGCGTGTATTCACAGCTCGTGTCGAAACTCACATTCTGATCCGAAGGACATGTGATCGTAGGTTTGGTGTTATCGGCTGGGGTCACGTTGAAGGTACAAGTCTCCGTGTTACCTGCGCCATCTGTGGCGGTGAGTGTGACAACTTGGCTCGCAGTGATCACCGTCCCAACGGCTGGGGATTGTGTGATCGTAGCAGTTCCGCAATTGTCAGCGGCAGTTGCCAAAACCGTATAATCCAATAGCG
>NZ_MDGR01000010.1 GCF_002742335.1 Reichenbachiella sp. 5M10
AGGATACTGGCAAAAATGTAAGCAGGGATTGGAAAATGGTAGCAACAGGTACGCGGATGACAGAGGAATTCGCGCTTTTTTTAAAACGGAACTCCTGGATTCCAAGCCTATAAGCTGCAAGCTGGTTGCCGAACTATTTCATCTCAATAGTAAGCAACTCGAACACCAATATGTCTTCTATTTGAGCAATTTCATGCAATGGCCTCAACGGGAGCACGCCTCTGATTGGATATTGTTCCCCGAAAACATGGGCACTCATTTAAGTATTGATGAGACTGCTCTCTCACAAGGAGAGCTTTATACAATTGTGACCAATAAAGCAGCAAAAGGAAGGAAAGGTAGCTTAGTTGCT
>NZ_MDGR01000011.1 GCF_002742335.1 Reichenbachiella sp. 5M10
AGGATACTGGCAAAAATGTAAGCAGGGATTGGAAAATGGTAGCAACAGGTACGCGGATGACAGAGGAATTCGCGCTTTTTTTAAAACGGAACTCCTGGATTCCAAGCCTATAAGCTGCAAGCTGGTTGCCGATCTATTTCATCTCAATAGTAAACAACTCGAACACCAATATGTCTTCTGTTTGAGCAATTTCATGCAATGGTCTCAACGGGAGCACGCTTCTGATTGGATATTGTTCCCCGAAAACATGGGCACTCATTTAAGTATTGATGAGACTGCTCTCTCACAAGGAGAGCTTTATACAATTGTGACCAATAAAGCAGCAAAAGGAAGGAAAGGTAGCTTAGTTGCT
>NZ_MDGR01000012.1 GCF_002742335.1 Reichenbachiella sp. 5M10
GGTGCTATCAACGCAACCACTGATGTGACTTTCCCAATCACCGCTTCTACGACTGTGACTTGGACATTTACTGATGGAAGTGGCAACACAGCTACGCAAACACAAACGGTGACTATCGAGGACACCACTGCTCCGGTTGCTGATGCGGCTACTTTGACGACTGTCACGGGAGAATGCTCAGTTGCTGAGGCTGACTTGACTGTACCTACAGCGACTGACAACTGCTCAGGTGTCATCAGTGGGACGACCGATACGATTTTCCCGATCACCGCTTCTACGACTGTGACCTGGACATATACTGACGGATCGGGTAACATGGCAACTCAAACACAAACGGTGACTATCGAGGACACCACTGCTCCGGTTGCTGATGCGGCTACTTTGACGACTGTCACGGGAGAATGCTCAGTTGCTGAGGCTGACTTGACTGTACCTACAGCGACTGACAACTGCTCAGGTGTCATCAGTG